>JAGHSE010000335.1 GCA_018066015.1 Candidatus Colivivens equi | reverse complement strand
CAAAAATAAATAATTAACGAACTATGGGCGTTATTGCTATTTTGATGTTTTTGGCTTTTTCTTTGCTCAGGGTGTCGCTCCGCTTGCCCTGGGCTATGAACAGATTAGCCTTTCAGGCTGCATCGGGCGAGGGCTCCTGCACAACACCCAGGGTGTCGCTCCGCTTGTCCTGGGCTATGAACAGATTAGCCTTTCAGGCTGCATCGGGGGCGAGGTGCGAAGGAGGAAGACAAAAGTCAAATTCACCTAAAATGTAATTAATAGAACACCCCTATAATTAAAATTACTCCATCATAAAGTGTTTTCAAAGTTTCAGTGCTTATATTGAGTTTCTTGAGATAATCAGCATTTCGCCAATATTCTGTTTTGAATTTTTGTAGGGCCTCTGTTTCATTGGTGGCATTGTTCTTATATTGATGTAATGCTTCTTTATAATGTAGCAGTGATTGCTCTAAATTGTTTTTTGCAACACATATATGACCTAAATAAATACAAGCAGAAATATCATTCATTTCTTTGCAGATGTAATACTCTTTTTCTGCCTTATCAAGCGAATTAGTCATTAGTAATCCCCAAGCAAGCATTTGATGTCCTAACAGAGCATTGTCAAGGTAAGTTACCTTGTATAATAAAGGTAATGCCAATTTGTATTCGTCAAGTGCAAAGTGACACTCTGCTTTTTTTGTGAGGTATTTTATATTTTCATCATCATCTTTAAGCATTATATCAAGATACTGTATGGTTTCGTGATATTTCTTGCAATTAAATCCTGTCTGAATAAGGTGAGTGATAGTCCAATGTGACTGTGAATCAAGTTGATGTGCAATGAATAATGCTTGATAAGCTTGAAAGTCATTGCCTTGTTTTTGATAACAAAATCCAATTTTTTGCCATAATTGATAGTCTGACTCAATTTTATGTGGATGAACAAATGTAAATATATCCAAAGCATCTTGATAACATCCCTTTCGCATGAAGAAGTCAGCTAATGACAACAGTTGTTCGTTATCAGACAGTAAGAATGAAAAAGCCTTTCTATTGAGAGGTGTAAAGTTGGATAGTTTAGAATCAAAAGGGTTAAAAAATTGTGACCGATATTGATAGATATTGAAGAATCTGTATAAATCTTGAACATATTTTCTTGCTATTTCGACTTCCTTTTCACCATTTATCACAGCATTGATATCCTTTTCCGTATCTGATATAGCTTCATCGAGAGAGATGTTATCAGGTAGTTGTTCAGTCATCTGATTTGTAATAATACTGAGATTATTTTCTGAAATTTGGGAAATGATGAACAAGAATGAATATTTATCTGAATTGCAGAAAGGGGTGAACTTTAGTAATTTGCGTACCAGCGGTTTATTGATTACATCTGGTAAATCTGGGTTATCTTCGGAAAATGGAATGAACCAATTTGAAATGGTGTTGAAAAAAGGAAAACTCTTTAATTGTCGAAATGTTGTCATATAAATATCCGCACCATCCATTTGCATTTTTGCCATCTTCTGCATTTGTTTTTCTGCCTTCTTGTCGTTTTCATCATTATGTATCCAATCTAGATTCTCGCCATTGCTGGTCAAAGCATCGTTAATATCAGAGAATCCTGATTCAGTATGTTTGAACTTTGTACTGTTGATGATAGCTGGCAGAATGTCATGCTGCATTTTGTCAGATACAGAATCTGTCATCTTGCTATATTGCAGAATAATTAGTGCATTATAGAATTGCCTTGTAAATTGAGTGGATTCACTAGTGAGTTCTAATCTCTTGAGTATTTGAGGGTACTGATGAATTCTATTGTCATATCGATACAGAATAAGTATTATACCTACCAATGCGCGCATACTTACTTCAACATCGGAAGATAGGTAGGCGTCAAAGAGGAATGAAATTTTATTGACATCAAATATTTCATACAGTGATAGTGTAATAGCAGAAATAATAAGCGGATATTGAGGGGCATTAATATCTATAATGTTACGATAGTATTGAACGTCTTCTTCAGTCCAAATATCTGATACCCAAATTTTATTAAATAGAGTTTCTGATGAGGATGATATGGTTTTGGAATAAATATCGTTAGGTGATTTAAGAATACGTATTATTCGGTTAGCCTTATCGTTTATCTCATATGCTTCTTGTATTAATCTAATAAATGTAGGCTGATCTACTGGGGCATTGTGTGAAATCTGCGCATGTAGGTAAGCGATGTAGTTTTCGCGTGTGGAATAGTATTGCTGAGATAGTTCAGGGTGTCTCAAACTAGCAATTTTTGCCCCAATGAGTTCAAGAGCTTCGGCTAATTTACTTTCAGATAATAGGCTGTAAATACTAGGAACCATATATACAACTATTTGTTAATACGTGTTGTTGCAATTCTGTATGCAGTGAGGATCTTGTTAATATTGTCTTTTTGGTAATTGAAAATAGAATCATTTACTATGAGTTGGAATCTCATTGGATATATTTCATCGGTAGTTGTTACTAATATAGCTCCAGAATCTACGCATTGAGTAGCCCAAGGTTCAGGAAGTATAGCTCCATCATATTGTGCGCGCATCAACATTTGTGCACGCATCCGAATATTATTGATTTGTGGTCTGTTCAGTTCTTCATGTTTGAGTCCAGCTTTTTCTGTTATTTTATCTGCAAACTTATCCAAAGCTGAATTTCTAGTAATAGCTACGATTTTTTCTTTCAAACTGCTGATTTTTCTAACTCTTGATTTTGCAGACATGATTAGTGATAATTTCAAATCCCCACTCATGACACTGATAATGCTATCAGAAGTACAGAGAGTTTGAATATATGACATTCTAACAGAATCAGTTATTTCCATTTGTGCCCATCCCTTTATGAATGCGGTATCTGCATCCATTTCAGATTCAAAAGGTACGATAACAACATTTACTCCTAAAGAATCAAATAACCCACATGAGTCGGCATACATAAAGGCATGGCATTCTTCTGTACGAAGAACAGCAATGTGAAAAGCCGATGAGTCATAAGCAGACTCATCGGTTTGAACTTTGTTTTCGCTGCACGCATAAACTATACATGCTAAAACGAAGACAGGTATGTATAATAATTTCTTCACTAATTTATCCTTGGATTGCTGCTACTCCAGGGAGCACTTTTCCTTCAATAGCTTCAAGAAGAGCACCACCACCTGTAGAGATATATGATACCTTATCTGCCAATCCAAACTTGTTGCAACATGCAACTGAATCACCACCGCCAATAAGTGAGAAAGCACCTTCGGCAGTTGCAGCAGCTACGGCATCGCCAACAGCACGGCTACCAGCACAGAAATCATCGCATTCAAAACAACCTGCAGGGCCATTCCACAATATAGTCTTGGCTCCCTTAATGGCTTCAGCAAACTTTTGACGGCTGATAGGTCCAGCATCAAGTCCCTCAAATTCTGCTGGAATTTCAGAAGATTTAAATACTTCAACCTTTGCTCCTGGTTTTACAGAGAAAGAACTAAAGTCGTAGTCTGTACAGCATACTGAGTCAGAACCAATAATTAATTCAACTCCATTCTCTTTTGCCATTTTCTCAACATTGAGAGCTACGTCAAGTTTATCAAGCTCAACAATAGAGCCACCAATTTCACCACCATGAGCTTTAGCAAAAGTATAAGTCATACCTCCGCAGAGTATTAGTTTGTCAACTTTACCTAAGAGATTTTCAATGATACCAATCTTAGTAGAGACCTTGCTACCACCCATAATAGCAACAAATGGGCGCTGTATGTTGCTGAGAACGTTGTCAACAGCCTTTACTTCCTTTTCCATCAAAAGTCCAAGCATCTTATTGTCAGCATCAAAATAATCAGCAATAACAGCAGTAGATGCATGCTTGCGGTGTGCCGTTCCGAATGCGTCATTTACATAGCAGTCAGCATAACTTGCCAATATCTTTGAAAATTCCTTTTGGCGAGATTTCATCTCTTTTTTAGCCTCATCATATGTAGGGTCTTCTTTGTCAATACCAACAGGCTTACCTTCTTCTTCTGGATAAAAACGGAGGTTCTCAAGCAAGATTGCATGTCCTGGTTGTAATGCGGATGCAGCTTCTTGAGCTTTTTGGCAATCATCTACGAAAGAAACAGGAGCTCCAAGGGCTACTTCTACTGCGTCTTTTATTTGGCTTAAAGACATTTTTGGGTTAACCTTTCCTTTAGGTTTGCCCATATGAGACATGATGATAAGACTACCTCCTTCTGCAATAATGTGTTTAAGTGTTGGCATTGCACCGCGGATACGAGTGTCATCAGTGATATTTCCATTCTCATCAAGTGGAACATTAAAGTCCACACGTACGATTGCCTTTTTACCGGCAAATTTGTAATCGTTGAATTTCATATTTAGATCATTTAAAATATGTGATGTTTAAAGTATTTACTTTTCACTGCAAATTTAGCAATAAATTTTGATATATTGATTGTGTTTCTTTAAAAACATCACTTTGTCATATCTTTTATTTCCTCTTCAGTTAATAGCCTACTAATCAATGAGGCTTTGATAAGTCGGTAATGTGGATGATACAATTTGTTATATATCTTACTGTGATGACAGGCATAGTTTCCGTCCTTCAATAACAATTCAATTGTTTTTTTGTCTTGCCTATATTCTTTAAAGTTAATATTCATGGTGTTAATAACTTTTAAAATCTTTTTCCATTCCTTCTTCCACTGTTTTAATGATATTTGTTGATCATTTTTTGTACTTTCCATAAATACTTGAAAAAAGAGTTCAAAAGGAATTTTCCCTGACTTTATTAACGACAAATTTACTCTATAATATTGATGTAAATATCCAGTAGGTTCAATAGGTAATTTTGAATATATTTCATTATCTTCAATTTCTTTAATTAACTGTTCTTTTGCAGATAACGAATCTGTTATAAGA
>JAGHSE010000264.1 GCA_018066015.1 Candidatus Colivivens equi | reverse complement strand
ACCCATATTAAATAAAAAAAGCATGATTCTTAAACTTCATTCATACATATATATCATTAAGCGGAAGTTGAATGGATTCCTACAAGATTGTTTTATCAAAAGTAGGATGACCAAAGGCTCAGTTTTGCCAGAGTTAAAAGGACCTATATATTGGAATGCAAATAATGTCAAAATTGGCAAGAATGTTACATTGTATCCTGGGGTATATCTAAGTGGCCAGAATATTGAAATTGAAGATAATGTTAAAATAGGATATGGTACTATTATTTATTCAAAAAAAAGAGTAAAGATTGGAAGAAATACCATTATCGCAGCTCAATGTTATATTATTGATAGCAACCATGGAATTTCTTTGGACTCTTTAATTCAAGAACAAGAATTGGAAGTTGCAGAAGAAGGAATCACGATAGGTGAAGATGTGTGGATTGCATCACAATGTTCTATAATAAAAGGTGCTCATATCCATAACCATGCGGTTATAGGAGCAAATTCTCTAGTAAATAAAGAGATACCAGAGAATGCAATTGCATTTGGTACACCTGCAAAAGTTTCAAGTTATCGAGTCTAATATGTTGTTGTACTCCAATTTTACTTCTTTCTGTATTTATGGTTAAATACATTATATTATCAAACGAGCAACAATGGTGTACTAATTGTTGGAAAGCCGCAGTTGACAACGAAAAGGTTCGCTTTATAGAAACACAATTACCACTTGAGAAGAACTCGTTTCTATATAAAGTAGCGTATAGACATATTCGATTCAAAAGCAGAAGTGCTGTGCTTCTTCCTTTTGTTTCTGTATGGCATCGTAGCTTTGAGAAATACTTACATATTGATGATGGCATTAAGACGGTTCTCATTGTCTATGATTGGAACACATTGACAAAAGATCTAGAATTCTTTTTGTATCTAAAACAAAGACACAAAAATCTGAGTGTTGTATATTTGTTTTCTAATATTGTGGCAATTTCTGGAGCTACATATTATAAAATTGCAGATAAACTTAATAACGTATTCGATATTGTATTTGCATTTGATAGAGAAGATGCTATAAAGCGAAACTTTGAGTATTCTCCTTTAATATATACAACAGACATCAAGGTGCCTCCAATCTCCGAGGAAACAGAAAACGACTTGTTTTATCTTGGAATGGCAAAGGATAGATATGATGCTCTAATTGAAATATACGAGAATGCAAGTAAAGAAGGTTTGAAGTGTGACTTTACAATCGTTGGAGTCCCAGAAGAAAAGCGAAAATACGCAGATAAGATTAAATACACTCCAGTGTCATATGATGTCGCCATAGAAGGCATGAAGAAAGCAAAATGCATTGTAGATGTGATACAGGGTAATTCAACAGGTCTCACAATCAAGAATTGCGAAGCTTTAGCATTTGACCGGAAATTATTAACCTCTAATACGAATGTCCGTGAAGTGGATTTCTACCATCCGGAGAATATTTGTGTATATCAAGTAGGAATGTCGATCAAACAATTTATAGAGACTCCTTTTATTAATTACACGCAAGATGAAAAGTCATATTTTTCTCCATTTAAGTTATTTGCTAAGATTGAGCGTAAATTAAGATTAGGATAACTATGTTAAGCTATAAGATAACCACTATCAAAAATAGGTTAAAAACAAATAGTAATCTGGTCAAGAATGTGATTGCTGCTTTTGTCATAAAAGGAGCAGGTTTGTTAGTGAGCATTGTTAGTCTTCCCTTGTATATTAGTTATTTCGAGGATAAAAGTGCTTTAGGCATATGGTTTACAATGCTCACGCTTGTAGGTTGGATTTTATCATTTGATATAGGTGTAGGAAATGGACTTCGAAATAAACTAACAGAAGCATTGGTCAATCAAGACTACGAAGAAGGAAAGCGCCTCATATCTTCCTCTTATAGTGTAATGGGAGGATTGACTATGGTACTTGCTTTTCTAATTGCTGTAATTTGTTCTTATGTTAATTGGAATTCTTTGCTAAACATTGATACGTCTGTCATTGATAGCAACACTCTTTCTCAAAGTATTTCAATTATAATGACTGGCATACTCGGTTGTTTTTTCTTCCAAATAGTAAGAGGACAGATATATGCGCTTCAGCTTTCGTCCGTAAATAACTTCCTGCAGATGTCAACCAATGTATTGATGGTCGCTATTTTGTTTGTCTTACCTAAAAATGTAGATATAGCAACTAAGTTTACCACAGTTTCTATAGCTTATGCAATTATTATTAATCTACCTTATACAATTGCAACAATCGTAGTACACAGATTTACAATCTTAAAAAAATGCTCTCCTTCATTCTGCTATATTACATCAAAAGCAACTAAGGCTGTTGTTGGTCTAGGCTTTTTGTTTTTTTTAGCACAAATCTTGCACATGGTAATCAGTGTAACTAATGAGATGTTTATTTCGGCCTGTTTCGACCCTAAATATTGTGTAGATTATCAAGTTTATTTTCGACTTTTCTCTTTGCTAGGAACACTTATCATGCTAGCATTGACACCATTATGGTCGGAAATCACTAAGGCTTATGCAGAAAAAAGGTATATATGGATTTATAAGTTGAATAATTTTCTTTCCTTGATTGCGATAGGAATAGTTGTGATTCAGTGTTTGATGCTGATGGTTTTGCAGCCAATAATTAGTGTTTGGCTAGGCGAGGATGCTATTAGTGTTGATTATCTGACTGCTTTTTATTTTTTAATGTACAGTGTAGAGATGATTTGGATTTCAGTACAATCTACTATCGTTGCAGGTATTGGAAAATTAAGAACGCAGTTGATTTTTTATTCAGTAGCTGTAGTAGTCAAAATCGTATTGATCATATTCGTGTCTCAATACTGGTCTGAAGCATGGGAAATAGTAGTTCTTGCAACAGCTATAGGGTTGCTTCCTTATTGTATTGTGCAGCCTATTATAGTTAAACGACTACTGAAGGGCTTAATTACAGCTTCTGTTTGAGTATAAATAATCAAATTTAATATTAATTTCATAAACAAAATGATCAACGTTGGAATTATAGGATGCGGCTTCGTTGGAGGCGCCTTAAAGGATTGGTTGGAGCACAATAATCCAGATTGTAAACTTTTCATTAGTGACCCCGCTAAAGGTTATAATGATTCGATGGCAGATATCGACATTGCCTTCCTGCAGATCCACGTGCCTACAGAGGATGATGGAACGCAGGATCTCCGTTTGATGAAGGAACTTATCTCTGCCCTTCCTGACGTACCTGTCTTCGTGCGCACCACTATCCTCCCAGGCACTAGCGATCTCCTCTCTAAGGAGACGGGTCATCATGTACACTATATGCCTGAGTTCCTCACAGAACGTACCCACATCGAGGATTTCAAGAAGCAGACTATGGTGTTCACTGGGGCACAAGAACTACTTACCAAGATCTTTGTAGGCAAGAAGTTCACCGTCATGTCTCCTCTTGAAGCTGAACTGACCAAATACATGCACAACGTATTCGGTGCCTACAAAGTTACCTACTTCAATGCTTGTCGTGAATACTGCGAGCAAATGGGCGGCGACTGGCGCAAGGTGCATACAGGCATGCTTCTCTCTGGCTATATCAATGACACCCACACCTATGTTCCTGGTCCAGATGGCAAGTTCGGCTATGGTGGTAAGTGTTTCCCAAAGGATGTCAACGCTTTTACTCAGATGACCGCAGGCACACCTCTCGGACGACTCCTTGAACCACTCCACGAGTTGAATGTTCACTTCCGTGGATTTGAAGAGCATATCTAATCTAAAGGCTAGTGCGTGCACAGGTGGAACGAAGGTTCATGGTTCGATACCATCACGCACTTCTATGTTTATGTGTGTAAAGTATTAACGTGCTATGGAAAAGTTGAGAGTAATGCTTCATTATTCGCAATATGGAATGCAGAGAAGTCCTAATGACCAGCAAGATCTATTGCGAGCAAATAGATTGCTTCAGGAGAAATATGAATTTATTACATTAGATCAGCCAGGTTTGCCTGGGCAAGACGGACATATTAAGGCTATCAAGGACCTGTATAAACAAATTAAAGAAACGAAACCTGATATTGTACATATTATTGGCGTGAAAGAAGGATTTCATTGTATGATTGCTGCCTTTTTAGCTCGAAGTCCTAAAAGAATTATTATTACAAGAGGTTTTGCCGGATTGACGCCAAAGTTATCTCCATTAAAAAGATTTGCATTTAGATGGGTTATTGAACCTTTGATTTTAATACTCTCTACGTACGTCCATTGTAATAGCTATTTCTCATATAATCAACAGATGATTCGGCTTTTCGCTAAACACAAACGTAAGGTGGTATATAATTTCTTGAATTTCATGGATTATAACCAGGAACATGTGTGGAGAAAATCGAAAGGATTAGATGATAATTGTTTTATTATTGCAACTGTAGGTAACATGCATGCAGGAAAGGGCTATGACCTGCTGCAAAAAGTAATAAACCACTTCAAGGATAACAACAATATCAAGTTCGTTACGATGGGAGGAGGTGCCTTAAAAGAATCATTTGAAGCAGACAATACTTCCAACGAAAACGTGTTTATACTTGGGGCTGTCCCACATAAACAGGTAATTCAAATAATGTCTGAGTCAAATCTTTTTTACTTGCCAACTCGATTTGAGTCTTTGGGTATGGTGTTTGCAGAAGCAGGTGCATGTGGTCTTCCTTCTATTGGTACAGATGTTGGTGCTGTAAATGAGATTATTGAGGATGGCTAGACTGGGTATCTCCTTCAGTTGGAGGATTATCGCTCTGCAATAACAAGAATAGAAGAACTGTATCAGAATAGAAGCAAATGCATGAAGATGGGAAAAGAAGCCAAAGATAAAGCTTTCTCAATGTTCTCTTCAGACAATGTCGCAAAAGAGATAATGGATTTATATTCTTTATAACATGTTCAAGTTTATAAAACGACTAAAGTTTGTTGATTTAGTATCTTTTACTTGGGTATTATTATGGATATTACCACAATTAGGATATTTG
>JAGHSE010000253.1 GCA_018066015.1 Candidatus Colivivens equi | reverse complement strand
CATGCCCCTCTCCTTGCCAATTGTACATATTTATGCAATAAAACAAAATATCATAAAATATAAGGATATTAAACCCGTATCGTGCATTAGCATTATGATGAAAACAGACTCAGTTTTGATTGACGCTGCAATATATAACATCACCCCCATCCTGTAGTTTCCTGATTTAGGTTGAAGACTTGATTGCCTACACCTCAGATGAGTTGATTCTACTCAAAGAATAAAATTCACGATTAAATTTACGGGCAATTGTTCATTATTCATTGTTCATTATTCATTATTCATTCTTTCCTAACTTCCCACTTTTGGGGTCGAAACAAGCTACAGACACAGGGTTTTGCATGTGAGCCAGTAATTTATATGAAATATTTTACTGGTCTTCTTGCAGATATGAGATAAATATTGTACATTTGTAGCCAGATTTGAGTAATTTGTTATGTAGAATTGAGTAAAATGTTTTGCAGATTTGAGTAATTTGTAGTTATAACATCACCTCCATCCTGTAGTTTCCTGATTTAGGTTAACTACTTGATTGCCTTAAACTTTAGATGAGTTGACTCATTCTGCTCAAAGAATAAAATTCACGATTAAATTTACTGGCAATTTACGGGCATTTACGTTTAAAATCAATTTGTGAGGTCAGAATGAAAGAAGGATTGGACGTGTGTAGCTGATTGCAATTGATGCATGAGGTCATCATGGAGATGTTTACCAGAGCTTGATTTCTGTTTTTGTCTTTCCCTTTTAACAGACATCACCAACCATCATAATCTTCTTCTTGAGAATCTACTTTGAGATTGTAATATACTGTATATCAGTGTTTCTATAAAGCGGAAACAACCAAAAGAAACAAACTGGAAACATTTCTGTCCCCCGATAACGTTTCTGTCCCCCGATAACGGGGGAACCGAAGGGGGTGTAAAGACCATTGAGGAACCGAAGGGGGTATTTCAAACCCCAAAATGAAAACGTTTGCTTAACATATCTTAACACGGCAATGAATGGAAATTTTCATTATCTGTCATCCGAATAATGTTGTATAGGATGAATAGTCATTGTACTCTCGAATAATTTTGTTAAATCAGTTTACTTACTTATCACAAAATGAGTAAAGAGATTGCAAACGCTTGCCTCAAAGTATAATAACTGACAAAAAAGGCAAAATTAAAAAGAAATTCTTGCATAGTTCATTATTTATGATTACTTTTGCAAACCAATAATACGAATATATGGAATTATGAGTTTGCAAAAGAATGTTCTTGAAGAGATTCTGAGCAGTCCCAGAACAGTTTTCAATGTACAATCATTGAGGATGCTGACAGAGTGCGAGGATAGCCAGAAACTAACCAAGTCGCTACATTATTATGTCAAAGGAGGAAATATACGCAACCCTCGTCGAGGCATCTATACCAAAGCCACCTACGATGAGAAGGAGATGGCTTGTAGTTTGTTTCGTCCTGCCTATGTTTCGTTGGAGTATGTACTTCAGCGAAGTGGAATTGTGTTTCAGTATGATGACGCTGTGACATGTGTAAGTTATCTGAACAGAATCGTGGAAATTGACGATAAGGCTTACCTGTTTCGCATCATCAATCCTGAACTATGGATTGGCATGGATGGTATTGTGCAGCAAGACAACATCCTGATAGCCACGCCCGAACGTGCTTTCCTCGATATGGTATATCTGAGTGCCGGCAACTATTACTTTGACAATCTGCACCCTCTCAATAAGATAAAAGTGAAGCGGCTCCTTCCACTTTATCAGTCAAAGGTACTGACGAAACGTGTTACTGAACTGCTAAATATAAAATAATCATGGACAAGAATAAACATAAATTTTTTATGGCGCAGATATTGAGTCTTATCTTCAAGGATAAGGTTCTTTGTAATACGCTGGCATTCAAGGGCGGGACATCATTGATGTTCTTCCACAACCTCAATCGCTTCTCTACCGACCTTGACTTCAACCTGCTTTATCCAAATAAGCTTGATATGGTATATGATAAAGTACGAGCTATACTGACTCGCTTTGGCACTATCGACGATGAAGCAAAGAAGCTAAATGGTCCTGTGCTTGTGCTGAATTATGGTAAGGGAGAGCGAATGCTGAAGGTGGAGATTTCTACGCGTCAGTATCCCAACCATTATGAGATGCGTTCGTTGGTTGGTACTGACATTCGAGTAATGGTGATGCCAGATATGTTTGCGCATAAACTATGCGCCATGGGTGAACGCCTCTCACCACGCGATATATATGATGTATGGTTCTTCTTGCAGAATCATACAGAGATTAATGAAGAGATTGTCCGAATTAGAACAGCTAAGAGCGTGAGCGAATATGCTGCATGGTGTGCTGAGCATGTGAAGGAGGCAAGCCCAAAACTTCTGATGCAAGGACTTGGTGAGGTTCTCAACGATGCGAAGTCAAAGACCTTTGTCAAGAATAAACTCATTGCGGAGACATCTTCTGCACTCGAGCTGTTCTCTGCTTTCCCATTGATAGCGGAACAAATTGGAAGATGAATGCAATACCCCAAAATGAAAACATCTGCTTAACATATCTTAACACGGAAAACAAGTGAAATTTTCATTTTCTGTCATTTTGTTCTGTGTTCCTGAAGGTGCAAAATGTGCAAAGATGAACCTCATTGTCGTTTCAACAATTATGTTATTCTTGTTGCGATAGTTGGAGAAAAATCTGCAAAAAGTGGGTGTTTTGAGTGGCATTTCATAGTATTTTCACAGAAAATACAGCGTAAAGATTAACTTTCTCAGAGCAAGAATCCATTTTCTCATAGAATTTTATTACTTTTGCACCAAATCTAAAACATTTTACAACTTATGGCAAATATAAATAGACTAAAAGTTGTGCTTGTCGAAAAAGGAAAAACAGGAAGATGGCTCGCTAATGAGCTTGGAAAATCTAATTGTACTGTTAGTAAATGGTGTAGCAACAGCATACAGCCAGATCTTCAGACTTTGGATAAAATATCAAAACTGTTAGATGTGAACATTAAAGATTTATTGGTGGACAATAAAGAATAATTCCTATGAGTAACGCAAGTAACAATCAAGGAAGAGCATACGAATTTGTATGCCTTAACTCATTGTATGAGGCAATCAATAAGATTCGCCCTGCAAAAATAGTAAGAAACAGTAGTTATCTGGCCGCAGAAAACGCATGGGAGACATTAACCCATGGCGAACAAACTCTATATGCGTTAAGTGCCAAGTCAACGATTGAGACAATCTTTGCTCTCGAACCAAATATTGTAGAACAAAGTTCTGACATCCTCAACCTTTATATCCAAAACGATCAACATGGCGAAGAGGCAGATGTTCGTGATATAATCATTGAGAGGAAAGATATTATTTGGGAAATCGGTTTAAGTATCAAACACAACCATATGGCTGTGAAACATAGCCGAATTGCCAAAACTCTTGACTTTGGTTCAAAGTGGTATAACATTCCTTGTTCTTCTACATATTGGAATGATGTTAAACCGACATTTGATTTCTTGGAACGCGAAAAAGCAAAAGGTACATATTTTAGAGACCTGAGATCAAAAGAGGATGATGTGTATGTACCATTGCTTAATGCTTTCGTAAAGGAAGTCAGCTCGCAGGTAAAGGCTAATAAGAATGTACCTCGTAGAATGGTTGAGTATCTTCTCAGCAAATATGATTTCTATAAGGTAATTAGCATTGACAGCAAAAGAATTACAACCATACAGTCTTTCAATATGTATGGTACCTTAAATCTTCCAAGCCGGGTGTCTCAACCATCAATCAAGGTTCCTGTAATTAACCTTCCTACAACATTATTGCATATTGGATTCAAACCTGGCAGCAAAACAACCGTTATCATGTGCTTTGATAATGGATGGCAATTTTCGTTCAGAATCCATAATGCAAAAGATGTAATCGAAACTTCGCTGAAGTTTGATATACAAATAGTTGGTATGCCTGCGGATGTGAACATTAAGTATAATTGCAAATGGTAATTTTATAAGTTATGGCTAATAGTGAAGCTACGTATTTGAGTTTAGACAAAGTGAACGCATTGCTGCCAGAAAATCTTAAAATAGACATAGAGAATAGGCTTGAACGTTCAGTTTACAAGACTTGCCAAGGGAAACCGTTGCCAGTTATCAACTCAAAGTTATATCCGCAAAACTATTATTGGTATAGTTGTACCACTACTTATTTCAAGAACATTGGCGCAGACTTTATTTGTTTTACCATAGGTCTAAATGGCATACTTATTATACCTATTGATGTTGTTGTACACTACAACCGCTTTTCAGGATGGAAGGGCGAAGGAAAGAATGGAAGACAATATCATGTACGCATTAAGCACAATCAAGATGGGACATTGACATTTTGGAATTTCAATGATCCAAAAGAGAACATAGATATTACCCAATAC
>JAGHSE010000060.1 GCA_018066015.1 Candidatus Colivivens equi | reverse complement strand
ATAAAAAGATAAGGTTTATTCCTCAAAATGGTTAGCTTATAGCATTGAAGCAATATAATAGTACACTAGAAGCAAATGTCGTTGAAGAAAAAATGAAGAATTATTGATACTGATGAGTAGGGGAGAGGATGGAATATTGTTCAAGGATTTTAACACGATTAGCCGCTTCATGGGAATCTATACCTCGGACAGAAAAAGTCATAACCAAAATTTTTCCATCGGACGATACCTCAAAATTATCTGAAAGTAGAGAACTGAGTAAAAAAACTTCTTGCAAACTTCCAGATTGAGGAAACTCAGAATTATTAGAACTATTAAAGATTGATTTGTTTGATTCAACATTAAAAGAAACACCTTCGTTGCAAAAACTATAAGAGATATTCACAGAAATAGAAGGATCGCTATTAAAGGCAAACTCAACAGCACGCATTACAGGAACTTCAATAGTAGCATAGTAATTACTTATGTGAATAAGGTCACAAGAATTGCAAATAAAAGCGTCTAATTTATTCGAGAAGTCGTTATTTGATTGAAGTTCAATATTTTGCATATAATAATCAGATATTAATTCGTTACAAAGATACAACAATAATTTGAAAGTAGTGCAAAAAAATCAAAATTTATAAAAATAGTCGTTAACTTTGGTTTTATAATACGGGGATAGGGTAGGGGGAACCGATCGGAAAAGCTCCATATTATTTTCCTTAAGTCGTTCAAATTGTTGTAATTCAGCTGGAGATGGTTGATGATAAAGTTCTTTACCTTCTTTGCTTTGGCGACGATTATCTTTCTCACGCTCCATTTCGGCTTTTTCATGCTCAAGCATTCGAGTCATTATCTGCTGCTGCCTTTGAATTGTCTGTTGTGTAATTACCTTGTTAACTAAATCAGATTCAGTTTGTTCCATTTGACGCATAAGCTGATCAATTTCTTTAGCTAGCTTACTATTAGCAGCATCGCTCTGCTTGAGTTGCTGACCATATTCTTGCATCATCCTACGAATCATTTCTTGTTGAGCAGCCATACGGGCAAACTCTTGACTCATCTGAGAGGAACTCTTGTCACCCAGTTTTTTACGTTGACTCGATTGGGTAGATTTACCATCTTTATCAAGCTGTTTTTTAAGAGCTTCCATTTGGCGGTTAAGTTCTTGCTGCATCTGTTTCATGGACTTAGCAGAGGGTTTACCCTTGCCGGGATTTGGACAATTACCTGACTTCTTCTGACTAGAATTCTTGCAACTGCCATTCTTTTTCTTTTGATTGTTCTGACGCATTTGTTGTTGCATCTGATCTAATGATTCAGCAAGAACAAGAGCAAGATTATTAAAAGAAGTCATGGCGTATTGCATTGAAGATGAGGACTGTGAGTTCTTATAAGTACCGTAAAACGATTGGTTCATTTCCAAGAGACCTCGCAATGAACGAGCTATATGATTGTTGACATCAGAAACATTCTTTGTGAGAACAGACGCAACATTAACTTGCCTCTTTGCAATAGATCGAAGAGAGTCCTCAACATTACGAAAATCATCCTTTATCTTATTCTGATCTGCTATGATTGTTTGGTATAAAGGATCTTGAATATAGATACTACGAACCTTACCAATTAAGCTCTCTTGGTTATATGAAAGTTGTACCAGATTCTTTAACAGTTGACGAATTAATTCAGCATCTTCAGCAAGGTCTTGTTGTTCGATATCTTGTTGGGCTTCAGCTAATTGTTCTGATAGTTTATCCAAATTATCGGCAGCTTCTTGCTGATCTTTTGAGGCTTCTTTGTTCTTATTATTATTCATTTTATTCTCGGCAGACTTTTGATTTTGGTCAATTTTCTTCATCAAGTCTTTATCGAGATTAAAATTCAAATCATTATCAATATCTTTATATTCCTTTTGTATTTGATTTAATTCTTGCTGCAAATGGTCATATTCTTGAGATAATTCTTTTTGTTTTTGGATAAGATTGTCCTTTGTTTCTTTAGATTTCGCTTGTTCGGTTTTGGTAGATAAATCACGCTGTTTTTCAGCGAGTTGTTCGGTTTTATGTATAGCGTCCTCAACCTTTTTCTCCATTTCAAGACGCTTCATTAGTTCAATATTTTGATCAAGTTGCTTTTCAAGTTCGGCATTATCCATTTTAAGTTGATCAAGCTGTTCTTGGACTTTTTTCTTGTCCATTTCCTCCATCATACGGTTAATTTCCTCCATCATCTGCTTCATTTCCTCATTCATAACTTCATTCATTAGTCGGTCAAGTTCTAATTGTTTTTCGACCAATTTGTCGCTTTGATCTTTGTATTTTTGCTCAAGCTGCTTGTTTTGATTGAGTTGAAGCTGCATTTGCTGGAGTTGATCTTTAACTTGTTGCTGTTTCTTTGCTAATTCTTGTAAGTCTTTCTTATCTTGCCAATTAAGTTCTTTTTTATCGACAAGTTTACGCATCAATTCGTTAATATCTTGCTGAATTTTCTTTAATTCAGACATTGAGTTTTGGGCATGCTGTTTAGCCTCTTGAGAGTTGCGCTCGATTATATTATCAAGTTCCTGTTCAGTAGGAATAATCACTTCAAAATGTTGAGAAGTAGATGATTTTGGACCATGGATAGCATCATTGTCCCAAACTTCGAAATAATATGTAAGCTTGTCACCTGGGTGAAGGGAAATTTCAGCCAAGTTGAAGGAGAAAAGAAATTCTTGAACAGACTCTTGGTTAATACCTATAGAATAAGACTCAGTAATGTTGATACTTGTATCTTTGGAGTTAGTGAGAATGGTTTTGAATTCAAGTCGTGAAAAACCATAATCATCTTTGATACGACCCGAAAAGAATCGTCGATCAGGCAAAGAAGAATCAAGAGACTCGATTACTGCAATCATAGGTACAGCGTCATCTATGGAAGTAACTGTATAGAAAAGAGTATCAGAATTAGCAGAAAAATGATTGGCAGCAGTAAAGCCGTAACTAAAAGAATGGTTGGCACGTATAGTGAGGGAAACACGTCCATTTTCATTTGGAACTATCTTCCTAACTTCTTCATTTACAAAGAAAATAAGAGTATCAACATCCTTAGTATGGAAATACCACTGAATGGATGTTCCTTGAGGAACAATAACATCACCTTCATTAGAAAGGGTTTCAGAAAGCTTATGAGTATAGGCAGGGTAGGTGAGTGCTGTTTGGAAATCAATAACACTAGGCTTAGGAAAAACCGTAATTTCAAAAGATGGAGAAACAACTCCAGTAGCCTCTAAATGAAAAGATACATTACGCTGAATCGTCTTGAAGATATATGCAAAATGTAACTGATCCAGTGGCTGCATTTTATAAACATTACCTTCAATATTAATGTATACTTCAGCGGGTACTGAATTACCAACGATTGATACATGGAGTTCAAAATCATCTTGTTGTGAAACCTCTAATGAAGGATTATCTATAACAAAATTGAAGGGCGCAGGACGTTCAAACTGAGTAGAATAATGAGTAATACGATGAGAAGGCTGTGTAAGAAGGGTAGGGGATACAAGGAGTATAACCAATATTGCCAACAAAGGAATAGCAGCAAATTTAAGATAGTGTAAATTGGTTTTTAAATTGACAGCCTGCTGGAAAGGAACTAGACGCAATTGAGCGGTCTTTTGAGCTATTGCAGTAGATAGAAGAGAATCCGAATCACTGCTTCCGGACTGCTGAAGTTGAAGTAAATTGAGTAGTTTGTCGTTTACTTCAGGAAAATGATTACCAATGATTCGCGCAGCTTCATCATAACTGATAACACGACCCAACCGATACATCTTTCCAAGTGGAATTAAGATATAGTATACAATAACTAGGCCGCTTACAAGCAAATAAAACCAAAAAAGAAGTGCACGTACTAAAGAGCTAAAATAGCCAAAATACTCTAGAATGACGATAAATAAAAACAAAGTCAATAATAGAGTAACTGCATAAATCAAACCGCGTAACATCCTGTTTTTATAATACTTACGGATGAACGCATCGAGACTGGTGAGTATAGAATCCTGTTTGGGCACAATACTAAAATAACTTGCAAAGATACGAAATTTTTGGAATTCTACACAGAGAAAAAGAACAATATCGTCAAATGAAAAAAAAGTTGTACCTTTGCAGAGTAAAAAATCAATAAATTGCAATAAAAATGGCAAAGGTTATCATCATCACCGGAGCATCATCAGGATTTGGTAAAATGACAGCTGAACGTTTGGCTAGTCATGGACATAAAGTATACGGAATTTGTCGTCGAGAAATGCAGCACGACAAAATACAATACATACAACTAGATGTACGAGAACCCGAAACTATAGCTCTAAAAGTGAAGGAAATATACGACAAAGAAGGACGTATCGATGTGTTAATAAATAATGCTGGAATGGGCATAGGAGGAGCCTTGGAACTAACCACTAAGGAAGAGTTAGAGACACAGATGAATGTAAACTTTATGGGATGCGTAAATATGTGTCAGAAAGTACTTCCATATATGCGTCGTCAGAGGGCTGGAAAAATCATAAATTTAAGCTCTATTGGAGGAATTATGGGTCTTCCTTACCAAGGGTTCTACTCGGCCTCAAAATTCGCTATAGAAGGCTTTTCTGAGGCTTTGAGCGCCGAAGTGAAGGGATTTGGAATATCGGTATCGATGGTAGAACCAGGAGATTTTGCAACCAATTTTACTGCTAGCAGGAAAAATTCACAAGCTACTATGAATGATCCAGATTATGGCCCCATTTTCAAACGTTCACTAGCATTAATTGAAAAAGAGGAGAATGGGGGGCTGAAGCCAGAAGTTTTGGCTAAAAAAATCGAGAAAATTGTGGATACCAAACATCCTAGACTACGATATGTGGTGGCAAATTTAGAACAATGGTTCTCCGTTGTCCTGAAACGGTTGATACCTGGAAACTGGTTTGTTGATATCTTAGTCAGCTATTATAAAACTAAGCCGACTCCTGGCAAAAAAAATTAATTATTTATAGATAAACTATTTAGATACATTACTATCGTATAATGGTGAGCGTGCCAGTCTTACTCAGCAATGAGCTAGGTTCGAAGGCATGGCGGTATCTGATGGTTAAACATAGGTTCCGCCACTCACTGGAATACCATGATTACTGCAAGTTATAGTACCATGAGTTTGTGAACTACCAACCAAATATATGCTATAGGCAGAAGAATCTGGTTGAGCATTCTCTATAAAAGTGAACCAAAAATCAGTTCCTTCTGTCGTTTGAATTTGTCCGCAAACAGAAACAAAAGACAGAAGGAACAACAAGAATACAAATAAACGACTACATTTCAAGATAACTACCTTATAATGTAATAGTTATAATATATTACAATGACTTCTTGAAGATAGCGCGTTTGAGTAGGGGAGTGGCGTCGTAGGTGGTATCCCAGATGCGTTGTGCCTCATTACCAATGATTTGAGGGTTGGTATAAGCCCAGCGGACATTATTCTTGATGGCATTCTTGTTCATCTCGGAATAATAGATGGAATGCACACCGCGTTTCTGCCATTCGGGCAGTACACCATTGAGTAACAGGTCGATATCGGTGAAATGGTGGAGGGAGCGCAGGATATGATACCAGCCGAAGGGGAAGAGGCGGCCATTAGCTTTCTTGAAACCGGCGTTGAGATCGGGGAGACTGAGGCCGAAAGCAATCAGATTGTCGTTTTCGTCAACCACAAAATTGGCAAATTCAAGGTTGACAAAAGGAATATACTGCTTGATATAACTGTCGATTTCCTTATCGGTAAAAGGCACAAAATCATAGAGATCCTTGAACGCACCATTGATGGCCAGGAAGAACTTGCGGGCATAGGGATAGACCTCTTTGCGCGACTTGAAATGAAGGAGACGGAGATTGTACTTCTTCATAATCAGCTCGTTGATGCGACCAACCTTTTCGGGAATAGGCTGAGAAGCCGGCATGATATACTGACCCCATTTGCAAGCCACCTCGCAACCCTTACGCTCAACAAAATCGATATAATATTTTGGATTATAAAGAGTTGTCATATTCTGGCGTGCTTCAAAATTCTCAATCACCCAGCACTCCTTATCCATATCGGTGAATCCGAAAGGTCCTTCAATCAGATTCATACCTTTTGAGCGACCATAGTCAGCAACAGTATCGAAGAGTTTTTCAAAAACCTCGTAATCCTCAATAAAATCGAACCAACCAAAACGAACAGCCTTCTTATTCCATAACTCATTGACTGAATGATTGATAATACCGGCTACACGACCTACAATCTTCTTATTTCGGTAAGCAAGCCAAAGTTTAAGATCGGCATGTTCGAGGGAGGGATTTTTCTTGGTAAGAAGATTCATCTCGTCAAAATTCAAGGTGGGGATATAAGTAGGCACATCCTTGAAAAGCTTGTTGGCAAAAGTAACGAACATGCGGAGTTCGCAACGAGAGCTAACCTCTTTAATTACAATTGGTTCCATATAAAAAGAAATAGGTTAGAGTATTTCTAATTGTTTGAAAGTGTGATATATTTTCTCCACAGCCGTGTCGATCTGCTCGTGGGTGTGAGTGGCCATGATGGCGAAACGGATGAGCGTATCCTGCGAAGGCACTGCGGGAGGAATGACGGGAGTAACAAAAATACCATCGTCGAAAATCATGCGCGTAGCCAAGAAAGTCTTCTCGGCATCACGAATGAAGAGAGGGATAATAGGCGACTGGGTATTGCCTATCTCAAAGCCTAAATCGCGATAACACTTTAAAGCATATTCGGTATTGTTCCAAAGCTGAGCCTGACGCTCGGGCTCGCTACGCATAATCTGCAAAGCGGCAAGCACCGAAGCAGTGGCCGCAGGAGCTATAGATGCAGTAAAAATATAGGGTCTAATATTGTGTTTTAAGTAGTTAAGGGTTTCTTTATCGCCTGCTAAAAATCCACCAATAGAAGCCAAAGATTTTGAAAAAGTACCCATAACGAGGTCGACATTTGGCAGCATATTAAAATGATCGCAAGTACCACGACCCTCGCGGCCGAAGACTCCAAGTCCGTGGGCCTCATCAATCATAAGGGTAGCCTGATATTTATCGCAGAGAGCTACCATTTCGTCTACAGGAGAAAGGTCACCCTCCATAGAGAAAACACCGTCAGCTACCACGAGTTTGACAGCCTCAAGAGGAAGTTTTTGCAACACTCGTTCAAGATCCTGCATGTTGCAATGCTTATACTTTAGGGTATTAGCAAAAGTGATAAGCTTGCCTTCCATAATAGAAGCATGATCGAGTTCGTCGTAAATAAGATAGTCGTTGCGACCTGTTATGCAAGGAATAGTACCCGAATTGGCTTGAAAACCAGCAGAGAAAAGCAGCACTTGATCTTTACCCATGAATTCAGCCAACTCATCCTGAAGCTGAATATGGATATCTAATGTACCATTAAGAAAAGGAGAACCAGCACAACCGGTACCATACTTATCGATAGCAGCTTTGGCAGCTTCTTTGATTTTTGGATGTCCGGTAAGACCTAAATATGAATTAGATCCAAACATTAGGACTTTTTTGCCATTGACAATAACTTCGGTATCTTGTTCGGAAGAGATGGGAGTAAAGTAAGGGTATACCCCTTTGGCCTTAGCTTCCTGAGGTATAGTGTACCGAGCAAATTTTGCTTGTAGTGGTTTCATATTACAATTGTTCTATTTTATGATAAATAATAAAATGAAAAATAACAAAAAAAAATCGAAATATGATGATTCTACTCTGTTAAAAATGAGAATAGCCTATCAGTAAGACGACTTGCTCCTATTCTAAAGAATTGATTGGTAGTTTGTTCTTTGCCTACAATTGAAACGGCAAGCTGATAGTATTTTAACACCTCTTCGGGGGTAGAAATACCGCCGGCAGCCTTAAATCCAACCCATTTACCAGTATTATCGTGATGTTTTTTTATAGATTCAAGCATTACTTTAGCCGCTTCCAGCGTGGCAGAAACAGCAATTTTTCCGGTGGATGTTTTAATGAAATCGGCACCGGCTTCGATAGCTATTTCTGATGCTTTGGCGATGTTGGCCTCAGACTGAAGCTCGCCAGTTTCGAGAATCACCTTCAAAGTGCGGTCGGCCACTAAAGAACGAATGGCAGCAATCTCATCGAACACTTTGGCATAATCGCCCTCTAGGAATGATCCACGAGAAATTACCATGTCGATTTCGTCGGCACCTTCATCAAGTGCATACTTGATTTCCTGCAACTTAACGGGTAGGGGAGACTGCCCGGAAGGAAAAGCTCCAGCCACAGAAGCCACCTTAATACCGCTTCCAGACAGCAATTGACGAGCCTGGCGAACAAAAACAGGATACACACATACTGCTGCCACATGACCAATTTGGAGAGATTGATCTTGAAGCTTCAGGGAACGCTCACAAAGAGTTTGTACTCTAGCTCGGTTATCGCAACCTTCGAGAGTAGTATTATCTATACATGTAAAAACCTGCCGAAGAGCATCGAAGACTTCGGCAGAACGTTCAAGCGATGACATATACAATTATTACTGCAGTAACTTGTTAATTTTTTCTACACGGCGCTGATGGCGGCCGCCTTCGAACTCGGTATTGATAAAAGCATCAACAATCTGCAAAGCTACCTCCTGGGGAATAAAACGAGCAGGAATAGAAACAACATTGCAGTCGTTGTGCTGACGACCAAGCTGAGCAATTTCGGGGGTCCAGCAAAGGGCACAGCGAACATTGGGATATTTATTAACAGTCATCTGAACACCATTGCCGCTACCGCAGATAACGATGCCGCGACGATATTCACCATTATTAATAACACGTCCTACCTGATGGGCATAGTCAGGGTAATCAACACTATCACTGCTATTTGTACCAAAATCCTTCACCTCGAAACCCATTTCAGCGAGGTGATTTTTTACCATTTCTTTCAATTCATAACCGGCATGATCGCATGCCATAGGAATAATTTCTTTCATAAACAAGCGTGTTTATAACTTTAATAAGTTTGCAAAGATACAAAAAAAGACGTAATCTGTTCATTATAAATTGCATTAACTTATTCACACGTTATTAACCTAATTTGTATATGCAAGAAAACCAATATAATAAAGATATCAACAATGGAAATGTTGAAAAACCAAAATAACTATGTCAATAAAAAATGAAATCTTTTCGGGCCCTAAAAAGTGTTGATAAACTAGTCAGTTTTGAACTTTTTTCAACATTTGAACTAAGTTGTAACTGCAAAAAATGATATTCACAATAGAATGTGTATATA
>JAGHSE010000220.1 GCA_018066015.1 Candidatus Colivivens equi | reverse complement strand
ATATTAAGGTCTATAATTCATAAATCGATTTCCATATTATACAAGTGGTTCATCACAATGAAGTGCATAATCTATTTCGAAGCATTCATTGACGACCTTTGCCTCCTGTTGCCATTCTGGGATGGCTGCCTTTCTACGATTTATCACCTCTTTCAATATGGATTCGCCCAGTTCCCCATTAGGATAATGTACAGGATTGTCCGTCATTGTTTTATAGCCCTCACCTTTATACGCCAACAATTTAATAATCTCTATGAAATCTCTAGACGTAACATAGTCTCTAGAATCACGTTGACTTGAAGCAAAAGTATATTCTCCATCACAATTATTTTCTGATTTTGGAATTATACTGCTAATCTTCTTTCTCTTGCTTTTGTATAAGGCCATATCAAGACGCATCCTGCCTGTATGAGTTAGACGAGTGTGAGTTGCCATATATTGAAATGCATTGATGGCAGCTTCCCATTGATTGTGTATCTTCCCACCCCCATTTAACGCATCATTCTCTATGTCATAGCCGAAAAATGGTATATTTAATAGGTAGTTCACTAACTTGTCATCATTATTTTTAAGAAGGAGAACTTCAATAGTAGTAAAATCGAAATAGCCATCAAATAGTATGTGTGATTCTTCAGGCAATGGAGTGTTATGATCAAACACAATTTCATGCCTTTCAAGAGCTTCTACGTCACCCGTACCTTCGTTAACAGAATCATCATGCCATACTTTTACGACTGGTGATGCCAAAATTCTGCCAACATAATCCTTATAATTGTCTTTAATCAACGTCACCTTCTCAGTTTCAATACCGAAAGCTCTATAAAGGTCTAACTGAGTATGGATGCCAATCACTGGGAACAATACAGAAATAGGAAGCCATTCATTGTTTATCAATACTAAATTATCACGGAAATGCCATTCCGCTCCGTCAGTACGCATTACGAGTTCTATGCTATGTTTGCTATTAGATTTTTTATACAAGCCTTCGTCCGAATCCAATACAGAGTTCATTTCGGAAAAGATCTTACTATCATCATTTGAACGATTAGGGAAATATGTATTCCATAGAAGCCACGGCAAATTCTGAGAGCTTTCTCTGCAGAAACAACCATCTTCCATATTTACACAAAAGTAATAATCATTCACCCAATAGGATAAAGAATGTGGCTTTTCGTGTAGTAGAGGCTCTACTTTTTCCAATGCAGCCTCAGCTTCTTCTTGCGTCGCAAAGAGAATCGCAGGATCAAAAGGCAAGTAAACATGAACGTAACATTCCTTAAAACCACGATCATCATAATACAAACGTTGTATTGCAAATCCTGATTTGGAATGAGCATCAAAAGACAACGATATAGTCCAAAAAACAGGTATATTTTTGTCCGTTTCAACATTATAATGTGTTCTTACAGATTCATCCTTAACATCAATGAGCAATTTCCCGCTATCTTTATCAAAGATCCTGTCATCATTGAATGGCAACAACAATGACCTGATTTCCTCGTGGCGAGCAACAGCCTCATCTTCGGAGAGGAACATTCTTCCTTTTTGAATAAAAAAAGAAAGAAAATTGTCATTCCTACAATTGTTTGGTCTATGGGTTTCTCTAATTGCCTCCTCTGGATTATGTGAAATGTTGTAAATTAAGAACACAACTCTATCTTTGATGGTTCTTAAAACATATTCATCTTTTGTTCCGTACATCTTCATAATAT
>JAGHSE010000072.1 GCA_018066015.1 Candidatus Colivivens equi | reverse complement strand
ATTATAATTATGGAAGAACAAAAACAAATGACATTACCTGAAAATGCATTCAGGGAACTTAATGAAGGAGAAAGTTATGAACCGATAATGTCAGCAAACAAGTCATATCGCGAAGTAACACCTTGGTCTATTACATGGGGTATAGTAATGGCAATTATATTTTCAGCTGCAACAGCATATCTCGGACTGAAGGTAGGGCAGGTCTTTGAAGCTGCTATCCCAATTACAATTATTGCAATAGGTCTTTCTGGCGCAGCAAAACGCAAAGACCCATTAGGTGAGAATGTTATCATTCAGAGTGTTGGCGCTTGTTCAGGAATGGTCGTGGCAGGTGCTATATTTACTTTGCCAGCATTGTATATCCTTCAGTCAAAATATCCTGACATAACAGTCAATTTCTTTGAGGTATTTATGGCATCACTTCTTGGTGGAGTGTTAGGCATTTTATTCCTAATTCCATTCCGTAAATATTTTGTTAAGGATATGCATGGAAAATATCCATTCCCTGAGGCAACAGCTTCTACACAGGTACTCATTTCAGGAGAAAAAGGCGGAAATCAGGCAAAACCATTACTTGTTGCAGGTATTATCGGAGGTCTTTATGACTTTTTAGTCGCTTCATTCGGCACTTGGACTGAGAACTTTACATCACGAGTAGTAGGTTTGGGATGCACTATTGCAGACAAGACAAAATTATTGTTCTCTATCAATACAAGTGCAGCTTTGCTTGGTATGGGCTATATCGTAGGACTAAAATATGCTTGTATTATTTGTTTTGGTTCTGTGCTTGTTTGGTGGGTTATTGTTCCACTCATTGCTGTTATATTTCCAGAACTTGAGGTAACTACTAGTGGAGTTCTTGCTGCAAATGCCTCACCAGAACAGATATTCGCTTATGCAAAAAGTATAGGTATTGGAGGTATTGCTACTGCTGGTATTATAGGAATCATCAAGAGTTGGGGAGTGATTCGTGATGCCTTTAAACTATTTGGGCAAATTTTCGGAAAGTCAAGTCAAGCCAATACTGCAACAGTCTCTATTGAACGTACTCAGCGTGACCTTTCAATGAAGATAATTGTATTTGGAACCTTGCTTGCAATCTTAGCAACAACTATATTCTTCTTCATCGGACCTATGGATGGAAATCTCCTCTTCACTATAGTGGGTATTTTGATTGTAGCAATCATCGCATTTCTCTTTACTACCGTAGCAGCTAATGCAATCGCTATCGTTGGCTCAAATCCTGTTTCTGGTATGACCTTGATGACTCTTATTCTGTCAAGTATCATTATGGTATTGGTAGGTTTGCAAGGAACTCATGGTATGGTAGCCGCTTTGATTATGGGTGGTGTTGTCTGTACGGCATTATCTTCTGCAGGATCATTTATCACTGACTTGAAAATTGGATACTGGCTTGGTAGTACTCCAAAATATCAGGAGACTTGGAAATTCATTGGTATTCTTGTCAGCGCCGCAACTGTAGGTGGTGTTATCATGATACTTAACAAGGCTTATGGTTTCACTCCAGATAATTCTGACGTTATGGCTGCACCTCAGGCTAGAGCAATGGCTGCTGTCATAGAACCGTTGATGTCAGGACAGGGTGCACCTTGGATGCTTTATGGCATCGGAGCTGTGATTGCTATTGTTTTGAATTTCTGTGGCATTTCTCCTTTAGCTTTTGCTCTGGGTATGTTCATTCCGCTCCAACTCAATTTACCTCTTATAGTAGGTGGTTTGATTAGTTGGTATGTTGCCAAACCTAAGACTAATGGTGCAACTCCTAATAATGAGGCATCCGAGAAAGGTACACTTCTTGCAAGTGGATTCATTGCTGGAGGTGCCTTGATGGGGGTTGTAAGTGCTGGCCTCAGATTTGCAGGATGTGATTTTGTTTGTGCTGAATGGTTAAGTTCTTCTTGGGCAGAAGGTTTATCATTAGTCGCTTATATACTTCTGATTATTTATTTTGTCAAAGCTTGTCGTTCATAAAACTATAGTTCAATATACATAGAGTTTGAAAGCATCATTC
>JAGHSE010000355.1 GCA_018066015.1 Candidatus Colivivens equi | reverse complement strand
ATCAAACATTGTAGGAGGGTTTACTCCACCTGTTACCTGTTCAAGTTCTTCTGGAGTAAGTTCACGGCATTTTTCATTTAATGCTTCAACTTCTTCTTTAAGTGCATCAAGTTCTTCTTTTGATTTCATATAGAGTCTCCTTAAATATTTGATTTCAGATGCCGGATTTTATTTAATAAGCGGGGCGCTCACTCACTCGATTGGGTAATTGTTTGTGATGCGAACCCACGTCGTGCCGAGGTGTACAACGCCGCCTGTGACCTGCTCAAGCTCTTCTTCCGTAAGTTCACGGCACTTTTCGTTTACAGATTCAACTTCTTCCTTCAGTTTGTTAAGTTCTTCTTTACTCTTTGACATTTCGTGTTCTCCTTCAATATTTGATTTCAGTGGCGATCACAGAAATATTTTTGGCCTTCAATAAGTCGACGGTGGATCCAAAGACGGAGGGCTCATCGACGAGGAGGGGCGCAAGGCCGCCGGTCACCTGTTCAAGTTCTTCCTCTGTTAATTCCTGAAGCTTCTCGTTTACAGATTCAACTTCTTTTTTCAGCTCGTTTAATTCTTCTTTTGATTTCATGGTAAATACCTCATGTTTTTTGATTATGGATTTTCAGAATAGAAGCACCGCTTTGGATGCTTCATCACGACTATATACTATAGTTTAAAGGGCCATAAACCTTCCACAGCAGTATTTTCAACTATTGGAGGCATCACATACGCACCTCCACCAAATACTTGCTCAAGCTCTTCAGGAGTAAGTTCCCTTATTTCTTCCTGCAGTTCTGCTACTTTTTCTTTCAGTTCATTTAGTTTTTTCTCTGACATGTTTTTTTTCTCCTTATCTATGTTTGTATGAAAGAAGCATCACATTTATTCTGGCATTCTTCCATTCTTTATGTTTTGGATAAAGTGCTGACGCTTTATCAATATATGTTTTTGCTATCGCGCTCTCTCCCTCAATTGCTGCAATAATCGCAAGCCGCAGCATTGGGAAGTAGTCGGTATAACCGGTATACTGAATGAACAGCGTTGATGGATCTTCCGGTATAGTCATGGCACGATGGTAGCATTCTTTTGCCTCGCTGAATTTTCCCTGATGCTCATAGCAAAGCCCCTGCTGATATACCATATACGCCGTCGTGGGCATTTTTCTGTCAAGCTCTTCAATTTCAGCTATGCATTCTTTGTATTTTCTATCCGATATCAGGCCGCTGACAACGAAAAAAAGTGCATAGTAATAGCAAACATCACTTGCGGTCTGTTTTATCTGTTTAAATACATCGTATGCCTTTTCATTCTTCCCGGCAATTACAAGCTCCTTGCAGTAATTGGACTTATCAAAGTCAGTCAGGAACTTTCCTTCATCTATCACCTTGTTGAAAATACCCATATTTCGTTTCGGATCATTTACATACTCCTTTTTATGAATAATGGTAATATCCGAAGCATACATGCATTTCCATGAAGGGTCCATCGGAATGGCTTCATGCGCATCTCCGACACATCGCGGATTCAGGGATCGTCTTATGATCCTGTCCCTTAAGACTATATCTTAAGGGACAGGGTCATAAGACGATCCCTGAATCCGCGATGTGTCGGAGATGCACATGGAGCTACTCCGATGAACCCTTCATGGAAACGCAAGTATGCTTCAGATATTA
>JAGHSE010000173.1 GCA_018066015.1 Candidatus Colivivens equi | reverse complement strand
AATTAGTCTTGTTAGTATATTTTTTTTTATTACCTTTGCAACCGCTTACGAAATTAAGCCGACCTTAGTCGTCTGGAGAGATGGTAGAGTGGTCGATTACAACGGTCTTGAAAACCGTCGTACCGAGAGGTACCGGGGGTTCGAATCCCTCTCTCTCCGCTGTAAATCGTAAAGTATTGCAAATCAATACTTTACGATTTTATTTTTGTCCAAAATCTGTCTATTGAGACACTTCTGATTTTATATATTCCATTTTTTTGGTCAACGTCAACTACAACTATTTCTTTCTAATGTTTCACGCAGAGGCGACTCAGACTGGGCTTTGTTGTTCTACTCCACAGTGTGGCATATTGTATAAAACTAGTTTCAGTTCCTGCATTTTCTGCCTCACCTCAGCATAGTTCAAACAAGTTTGACTCTGCATTCGGTTCGTGGAAAATTTCTACACAATGTTTCTCTATTAATCTCAGTCCATTATAGATGCACTGATATACAATAAGAGAGCGTATCAATACGCTCTCTTCGACTGTTGCGGAGGGTGGACTCGAACCACCGACCTCCAGGTTATGAGCCTGACGAGCTACCACTGCTACTACTCCGCGATATTGCGACTGCAAAGTTAGTAAAAAAAATGCATAGTCACAAATTTTTCTCAAAATTTATTAAAATTCAAAATTAATTTTGTGCTCTTTCTAATGAAAATCAGTACCCAGGGTGTCGCTCCGCTTGCCCTGGGCTATGAACAGATTAGCCTTTCAGGCTGCATCGGGCGAGGGCTCCGCACAGCAATCTGCTCGGAACAAACCTCAACCGACGACAATCCGAGAGCAATTGCAAGCTTGCTTGGCATTGCCGAGGCGCGAAGGAGGAAGACAAAAGTCAAAATCACCTAAAATGTAATTAATAGAACACCCCTTAAGCGTAGTGTGCACAGGACATAGAGTTCAACGTCAACAGTGACTATTTTTTTTATTTTTTTGTAGATATGAGCAATTAATGAATTGTAGTAGTATCGTTTTGTAATATGGATTAAAAGCTAAGTCGCGATAGCGGTATTGATGGACGAAGCGATATAATACACGATGACATTTGTGGAGAAAAGACTCATCGTGAGGTATGGAAAAATCATGACGGAGAGTTTCTTTCATAAGTCGCTCTACCCTACTAGGTTGAACAGGAGAAAGATAGCGAGAAAGTTCTTCATTTGGTTGAGTTCCAAGATAACGAATACAAACAGCAGTGATAAGATCGGCAAAACTGCGCATGTGACAATCTTCTAATTCCTGAAAGATTACCTGCCATTGTAGATGATTTTGTTCAGCCTTGATAAGCGCAGCCCAATCATATAACATACGCAAAGAAAGTCCACTGAAAAAAAAATGTTCCATTGCATGACGCAAGAAAAAGAGAGCATTGAAATGCGCATTAGGACATATCATCCAAGAATTACGTATTCTAGTTCCAGGTCGCTCTAAAAGACGTTGACGCAAAAGTATTTCTATACGTTGACAGACTTCGCTATTCTGAAAGTCAGAAAGATAACGATGGTTTTCTATAACCAAACCATGCAAAAACATATGAGAGTGTTTTGAAGTACCTTCATCATAAGTTCCACCAAGTTCCTTTATCGTTTCCAAACCGACCTTGTAGGCATCAGATATAGAGAGTATATCGTAAGAAATAGAGCAAAGGGGGAGGGATTCGCTGAGTAAGTAACAATCACAATCACCACATTCACGCATTGTTGGTTCGGAATAATATGTACTATAAGCTATACCTTTGAGTATGTACATCGTAATGCCTTTGACATGTAAGGCCTCAGCATAACGCGCTACACGTGCCATCTGGTTGAGATAATGCCGTCGTTGTGACATACGATGATGGATATAATCAAGTATGCGTCCAGAAACCACATTGAATCCCTGAGAATCAAGTTGATGACAAAAATTTGATTCAGGACTTGCTAATGTTTGTTCAATAGAAGGTACTATCACCCCTCCTACCCCTTGACGCATAGCTAAATGAAAGACTTCTTCAATAATATTCACCTCTTCGGAGGAGAGTGTGACTGATTCAGATTTTGGGTAAAGACTTAAACGCAGCCAACGAAGAAGAACAGACTCAAAAGGATACATGAAAAATCAGTTGATTATTGAGTGCCTAATACAATCAACGATATAGCGGACATCGTCATCAGTAACACATGGTCCAGACGGCAAACACATACCTACCTTGAAGATAGACTCTTCAACATGATTTGTATATACTGTAGTGCCCTTATATACAGGTTGAGCGTGCATAGGTTTCCATACAGGACGAGCTTCAATCTGAGCATTATCTAGATAGATGCGAAGAGCTTCAACATTGGCATTTGGCTCAAGGTCTGTATGAAGAGACGAAGCCACATGAATAACCCCTGCAGCACCGCCTACAGCCTTAGTGGTTACGTTGGAATAAGCATTTTCCTCACCCCTGATGTGAAGATTAGGACTGATAGTAATGGTACAGAGCCAATAATTGGAATCGTAGCGAGAAGACGGAGCCTGATGAAGAGAAATACCAGGAACATCAGCCAAAAGTTGCTGGTAAAGTTGTTGGACATGCTTATGATGAGAAATATGTGAATTTGCAACTGTCATCTGTCCTAACCCAATACCTGCACAGATATTAGACATACGATAGTTGTAGCCTATTTTCTCATGCTGATAATACGGATAACTCTCGCGATATTGAGTAGCATACATCATTATCTCTTGCCATGAAGCATCAGCATCAACATTACAAATCAATGCACCTCCACCTGACGTGGTAATCATCTTATTTCCATTGAAAGAAAGTACGCCATAATGGCCAAATGTACCAAGAACCCGCCCGTCATAGCACGAGCCAAATCCCTCAGCGGCATCTTCAATGACTGGTATGTTGTACTTATTTGCAATAGTTAGTATTTCATCAATACGATAAGGCATTCCATAAAGAGCTACAGGAACTATGGCTTTAGGTGTCTTGCCCGTCTTTGCAATGCGGTCTTGAATAGCAGTTTCAAGAAGAACAGGATCCATATTCCATGAATCTGGTTCACTTCCAATAAAGACAGGAGAGGCTCCAAGATATGTAATAGGATGACTTGAGGCACAGAACGTAAAACTTTGCACACACACCTCATCGCCTGGTCCCACTCCACAAGCTTTTAGAGCAAGATGAACAGCCGCAGTACCACAAGAGAGCGCCACAACACGACAGTCTGAAGCGCCATGAGATACAAATAGTTCAAGTTCTTGTTCAAATTGATTGACATTAGGGCCAAGAGGCACAACATAATTGTCATCAAATGCCTTCTGTATGTATTTTTGTTCTACCCCTCCTTCACTCATGTGTGCCAAACACAAGTATATCCGTTTACGATTTTGGTCCATCATTGCAACTTAAATTTGAAAATGTTTACAAAGGTAAGGAATTATTATGAAAATGAAAACGAAAATGAGAAAAATTATTTTAGGGGTGTTCTATTAATTACATTTTAGGTGATTTTGACTTTTGTCTTCCTCCTTCGCACCTCGGCAATGCCAAGCAAGCTTGCAATTGCTCTCAGTTTGTCGTTGGTTGAGATTTTTCTTTAGCAGATTGTTGTCCTAAGGGAGAGCCTTCAGCCCAAAATAAGGACATAGCTGGCAAAGCCAGCGATGCGGACATCGTGACTGAATGAAGAACAGCAAGATGCAAAGAAAAAGCCAAAAACATCAAAATAGCAATAACGCCCATAGTTCGTTAATTATTTATTTTTGCGGGGAATTAATAGAACACCCCATATAACATAAGATACTGCATAAGATACTATGTGTTAGTGGAAATTTACGGCCAGTGGCTTGTTTAGACAAAAACAGAAATCCGCCCCTGTGATTTTTGCAGATGTCTCTAATGACCGATTTGGATGAATTGTGCATGCAACATAAAATCCTTGCAAACGAGTTTGCATGACTCCATAAGTCCATAGTGGCATCAACTCATACATTTCATTCCTAACACTCTAATGCTAAGTGAAGGTTACTCAATAGTGAGGTGTTAACACCTTTGTAACATAACTTATCTTACCTTTGTAACATAACTTATCCTACATATGTAACATAACTTATCTTACATAGATAACATAACTTATCTTCACGAGTTCATGACACCTCACGTTGGAGATGTTGACACTTTGCATTAGAATGGTTGATATAATAGGCAGAATTTGGGGCCACTAGTAAAACCCCGTGTTTGAATAATTGAGTTAATATGCCACTATCTCTGATTTTGTTTGTACCTTTGCATCCTGTTTAACTATAATATAAGTACTACAATGAATGAGAATCCTTACATG
>JAGHSE010000429.1 GCA_018066015.1 Candidatus Colivivens equi | reverse complement strand
AAGATGACACCATCCTTGTAAAAGATTTGGAAAAACTATCAATCAAGACATACTGCACATGATTTTCAGTATAAGTTTGCCATGTTCGGAGTTATTATGTTCTTGCTAACTAGTTGTCAACCAATAGTTACAAGAATATTCATCACAAGCCTGCGCACTAAATATTCCACTTCCATAACAAAGATGAAGGTTCCAGCATTCTGGAATCTTCTTTTTGCATTATTAGAAAAGCATATATAACGAAATGATATATCTAAAAAAAATAAGATAATGAAAGAAAGTAGCAGAATTACCGAACAAGGACTCACATTTGATGATGTTCTACTTGTACCTGCCTATTCAGAAGTACTTCCAACCCAGGTAGATGTGAAAGGCAGATTTTCGCGCAATATTAGTTTAAATATCCCTATTGCATCAGCTGCAATGGATACAGTTACCGAATATCAAATGGCAATAGCCCTAGCACGAGAAGGAGGTATAGGAGTAATTCATAAAAATATGTCCATTGAGGCACAAGCCGCACAAGTTAATAAGACCAAACGCGCCGAGAATGGTATGATTGATGATCCCATCACCATCTACCGACACAATACAATTGGAGACGCCTTGCATATTATGCATGAAAATCATATTGGAGGCATACCAGTAGTTGATGAATGTAATTATTTAGTAGGTATAGTTACAAACCGTGACTTGCGTTTTGAGACCAATATGGACAGACGTATTGAAGAAGTGATGACAAGTGAGAATTTAGTCACCATCACCGATACAAGTCATGAAAATATCATAAATGTACTTCAACACAACAAAGTTGAGAAACTGCCTGTACTTGATGACACTGGTCACCTTATCGGACTTGTTACCTATAAAGATATTACCAAAAAGAAAGACTATCCTAATGCCAACAAAGACTCTAAGGGCCGTTTGCGAGTTGCTGCAGGAATAGGAATTACCTCAAACTGTTTAGAAAGAGTAGAAGCGTTAGTGCATGCCAATGTCGATGCTATTGTATTAGATTCAGCACACGGACATTCAAAAGGAGTCATTGATACATTCCACAAAATCAAAAATGCATACCCTAACCTTGATATTGTAGTAGGCAATGTAGCAACAGCTGAAGCCGTATTTGACCTCGTGCAAGCTGGAGTTGATGGCATTAAAGTAGGTATTGGACCAGGTTCTATTTGTACTACCCGAATTATTGCTGGTGTAGGCGTTCCACAATTATCTGCCATAATGAATGCTTCAGAAGCAGCAAGAGGTAGCCATATTCCAATCATTGCAGATGGTGGACTTCGTTATTCTGGCGATATTATCAAAGCCTTGGCTGCAGGGGGCGACTGTGTAATGTGTGGTTCCATGTTTGCTGGAACTGAAGAAGCACCAGGTGATACCATAATATATAATGGACGTAAGTTCAAGACATATAGAGGCATGGGGTCAATAGATGCCATGAAAGCAGGAAGTAGTGACCGGTATTTCCAAGAAAATGTAAATTCCAAAAAACTTGTTCCTGAAGGTATTGTTGGCAGAGTACCTTACAAAGGCACCATTTCAGAAACAATATATCAAATTATCGGAGGTTTGAGGAGCGGAATGGGATATGTTGGAGCACATAACCTTGAAGAATTGCGTGAATCACAATTCATGCAAGTCACATCAGCAGGAGTTGTTGAAAATCATCCTCATGACATAACCATCACAAGTGAAACACCTAACTATAGTAGATCATTCTAAAATATATTGAAATGTCATTCAGAAATTTTCCAAATTTAACACCTCAACAGTTTATAGACAACACTATTGCCGAACTAAAACAAAGACTTGGCACCGACAAAGTTGTCTTAGGTTTATCAGGTGGCGTTGACTCATCAGTCACAGCAGTTCTCATCAACAAAGCAATTGGTAAGAACCTCTATTGCATTTTTGTCAATCATGGACTACTTCGCAAAAATGAATTCGAAGACGTTCAGGCAAACTATAAAAATTATGGGCTCCAAGTTAAGGGAGTAGATGCCTCAGATAAGTTTCTCTCGGATTTGTCTGGAGTTGATGACCCAGAACAAAAGCGTAAGATAATAGGACGCGACTACATTGAAATATTCACCCAAGAAGCAGAAAAAATTGCAGACGTAAAATGGTTAGGACAAGGCACGATATATCCCGATGTCATAGAATCACAAAATAGTAAATCCAAGACCATCAAATCCCACCACAATGTAGGTGGACTGCCAAAAGACCTAAAATTTCAACTTATAGAACCACTACGTATGCTCTATAAAGACGAAGTGAGAATAGTAGGCAAAGCACTAGGTATGGACGAATCACATTTATCTCGTCACCCATTCCCTGGTCCAGGACTAGGAGTACGTATTCTTGGACCAATTACACCTGAAAAAGTGCGCATACTTCAAGATGCCGACAAGATTTTTATTGATGCACTCAAGGCAGAGGGACTCTATGATACAGTTTGGCAGGCTGGGGCAATCCTTCTACCAGTTAAGAGTGTGGGCATCACAAACGATGAGCGTACTTATGATAACGTCATAGTACTCCGAGCCGTTCATTCAGTAAATGCTATGACTGCAGATTGCGTACATTTACCTTACGAATTCCTTGACAAAGTTTCCTACGATATTATCACAAAAGTACAAGGCGTAAATAGAGTCGTCTATGACATCTCACGCAAACCACCAGCAACCATTGAGTGGGAGTAGAGTCTTTTAGGTCTGTCAACTTTCTAATAAGGTATTAACATCTATGTATGATAAGTTATGTTACAAAGATCGTGACAGCTTGCGTTAGAGATGTCAGCAGTTTGTGTTAGAGAGAAAGAAACGATAAGTATTTTAGCGACAACGTCAACTAATCTTGCAAAACTCGAATAATGCAAAAAATATTCCACCAAAAGTTGCTACTGTCTCATTTTTTTTATATAACTTTGCATAGTCTATCAGTATTTCATCCGACTACTATCCGCAGCACTAAGCCAGATGAAGTATGATACATTAAAAGTTTATAAGAATCATACTGTGCTGCATAACAAAAAACTATTAAAAATATGAAAAAATCAATTTTAGCCATGTTGGCAGTAGTTACCATTTCATTCTACGGATGTCAGAAAGAAGAAACAACCATCATCGCTGGTCAGGAGCCTCTAAACATCATTGATATTATGAAGAACGGCAAGAAAATCGAGAATGCGAACTTTGGTGAAGAGGGTCAGTACCAGCTTGAAGGTTCAATGGAAACGCTGACATCCTTACGCCACGTGTCAAGAGGAAGGGTTTATTATATGGACTACAAGGTGCAGTTCCCATGGCAGGATTTTATCATAAATCCAGGGCAACATCGTTTCGACGTCAATGATTTTCCGGCATTCAACAAGCTTGTCAACGAGACTTTCTATGGCAAGAACACGGCAACCGGCTTTATTGATGCGCCTCGTGGATGTTCTGGATTTATCTGCAACAATGAAAAAGGCGAGTTGCTGTTCGGTCGCAATCTCGACGGAGTGCCAGGCCAAATGGTCATTCTGTTCAACAGAAATGTTCCGAAGGGTGAATACAAAAGCGTAATGCTCTCGAATGTGGCATACGCCAACCGCTGGAATGGGACTCGTGTATATGACAATGATAGCAGTCTGCTTAAGAGTGGCAGGGATCTGAGTGTACTTCTCAAGCAGAGCATGGCAGTTATGGACGGTATGAACGAACACGGTCTTTGCTTCGCTGCCTATCAGCTTCCTAACTATCAGCATATGAAGAAGGAGGGCGGTGTTGCAGAAATTGAATTCCCTGGCGACTCTCCTCGTCCGTGGTCAATAGACCAAAAACACGGAAAGCCACAGATTACCCTGTCCATTCTTCACAACCGTATTCTCTCCACCTGCCGTACTGTTGAAGACGTTAAGAAACTGTTCAAAAGCTATGACTACACCTGCCTTATCCCTAACACCAATGTCCACTGGTTTGTAGCTGATGCCACTGGCAAATGTTGCGTATTCGAGTACTGGACACGCCCTGAAAACCGCCCAGCAGGCATGGGATGCGACACTCTTTATATTATGGATACAGAGATGGATCGTATTGCTTCGACTCACGGAGCACTGGCACAGGTTCCGTACGAGAGGAATAGCATTGAGAACTATTATTGCAATCCGGAAGCTGCCGCCACATATAACACAGACCGTTGGCAAATAGGGTTCAGCAACAAGACTCGCGTGCATCGTATGATGAGCAATTATTATCCTGTAATGTCGGAAGAACAGGCATTGAGATGCCTACAAGAGGGCAACTTCGGCATGGAGCTTCCTGACAATCAAACTACCGACTGGTCCTGCATATACAATCCGAAACAAGGAACCTTACTCTTCAATATGAGGGATGACCTATCTGAGGTCTATTATCTCAACATCTTTGAAGAACTCGCAAAATAAACCGTTTCAAGGTTCCACACACACCCTTATCATGTTATTCGAATGATACGACTTGGTTAACGCAATTAGTTTTGTGAGTCGTATTATTCAAAAAAAAATCATCGCGATGGAGTAATCATTTCATCGCGATGATTTTTTTTGACTTGAACGGGGAGGTCTGCATAGTCATTCAAGTGTCTATGCTTTTTGGTCAAAAAGTCAAAAGTCAAAAAGTGAAAATTGGTTACTTTTGTTCTTTGGACGGGGGGATGTTCTTGGGAGGCTGGGGTGGTATGTCTTACCCTTTATACTCTATTATTACCATTGTGATATCGTCATTTTGCTCTGCTCCTATGGTATAGAGTTTTAATATATAGTACATGTCTTCTATTACGGCTTTCGCTGATGTGCCTACATGCTTGCGTGCATCTCCCAGTGCTTTCAACACTGCTTCATCTCCAAACAGTTGCTTGTGGGTGTCTTCTGCCTCTGTCACTCCGTCTGTATAGAGGAATATTGCCTCGCCCGGCTTGAGTTCTGTTTCATCCTTCACATATTCAAAGTCTTCTATCACTCCCAAGGCTATATTCGTGGTTACATTTGCAAAATTCACTTTATAATGTTCTCCTGTATCGGGGAAACGCCTCATGATTGGTTTGTTATGTCCTGCATTGCAATAGTCCAAATGTCCTGTTTTGAGATTAAGAATTCCTAAAAACATGGTACAGAACATTCCTTGATAGTGTCCGTCTGAAAGGGTAGTGTTCATTGATTCTATAATCTTGGAGGGGTCATCTGTAGTGTTTGACACATTCCTAAACAATGCCCTTATGACGGACATGATGAGTGAAGCTGGTATGCCTTTTCCTGACACGTCGCCTACACAGAAGAAAAATTTGTCGTCTCTGATAAAATAGTCATATATATCGCCTCCTACGGACTTTGCTGGTTTCTGAAATCCATAAACGTCCAAATCTGAACGTTCTGGGAATGCTGGATAAAGTTTTGGCAACATTCCCATTTGAATATCTGAGGCTACTTTTAATTCGTTTTCTATATTAGACTTTTGCAACATTTCTTTTTGCATACTATGGAATAATTTCAACAGGCATAATACCATAAGTATTATACTAATGATAGCGATGAATGTAATTTCCTGTTTCATATTGTTTATTCCACCAAATATTTCTTCTTCTGGGCATAATACTGATATAATCCATCCCGTTCGCTTTAGTGGCGCAAAATAGAAATATGCATTCTCATCGTTGTCTTGCTTTATCTTAAAACTACCTGATTCTCCATTTAGCATCTTTGTCTTTATCTGATCTGCATGTTCTATTTTAGAATAGTCCTGCATCTCTGCTACATTATGAAGGATAAATGAGGTGTCGGGGTGTGCAATATAGTTGAAATCGCCATCTGTTATGGCAATTACTGAATTGGGATATGGTGCAATCTCTTCACATTTTTTACTAAATGCCTCTGTGTCAATATCAATTGCTATTACTCCATAAAATTTACCGTCACATTTTATTGGGATATTATAACAAGTAATGACATGACCTCTGCTACTATCTCTGAATGGTTTGCACCAATATCCAACCATTCTTTTTTTAGGTTCAACATACCATTCCCATGTACGACTATTTGTTATATTACCCAAATCAAGTCTCTGCAGTTCTCCTCCTAATCTATTCACATACGGTGCAAATCCGTTCTTTGATGGTATGTGTGGATGAGTATTTGGTTCAAAACACATTGCTATGCCACATACGATTGGGTTGGCTTTCATTATATCCTCTATATTTTCAAAATACAGGGTGGCAGATAGTGGAGTGAACTGTTTGGAGTCTATGCATACTTCAGCCTCTCCATTTTTTTTGCGAACTGTATTGCCATAAAGCCTACTTGCCAGTGAGTAGCCGACGTCCTCTATTCTCTGTAGCTGACCATCAATATAGGTTTCCACATAACGAATATCGCGCTCCACTTTTTCGTCAGCCTCTTTTGTTACCTCGTCATTGGCAAGATACCATGTTGAACCAAATCCAAAGGTAAATGCAATTCCACAAATAAGCATTGTCCAAAAGGCAACACTTGCTATTGTCTTAAAATCTAATAATTGTTTCATTGTTAATCAAAGAAGGTTTCGTTAATTTTATTTATATTTTATTGGCAAAGATAGGAAATTAAAACGACAATGTCAACTTTTTTTGTAGTTGTCGTTTTATTTTCGTACATTTGCGAGTTGAACATAAAATATTATGGATAAATTAAGTTATGCACTAGGTTTAGGAATCGGGCAACAATTGAAGCAAATGGGGTTGAAGGACTCTCTTATTATTGATGATTTTGCACAGAGTATCGTTGATGTTTTGAAGGGTAATGATTTGAAGGTATCAAACACTGATGCACAAAAGATTGTAAACGAATTCTTTGAAAAACAAGAGAAGCAAATGCAGGAAGAGAAGGCTGTAGCTGGCAAACAAGCCTTGGAAGAAGGCAAAGTGTTCCTTGCTAATAACGGTAAAAGACAAGAGGTCATCACCACTAAGAGTGGGTTGCAGTATGAAATACTTAAAGAAGGTAATGACAAGCATCCAAAAGCAACAGATAAGGTACAATGTCACTACGAAGGTAAACTCATTGATGGTACTGTATTTGATAGTTCTTATCAGAGAGGTGAACCTGCTATTTTTGGACTTAATCAAGTTATTGCTGGATGGACAGAAGGCGTGCAACTTATGGGCGAAGGTGCTAAATATCGTTTCTATATTCCATATCTGCTGGCTTATGGCGAAAATGGAGCAGGTGGAATGATTCCTCCATTTGCTACTTTAATTTTTGACGTAGAACTTTTGAAAATAATTAAATAATTAACTTCTAAACAAACAACACAAAATGAAAAAGATTTTATCTCTTGCAGTAGTTGGTGCTGCAGTAGTTCTTGCTTCTTGTGACGGCGGAACAAAACCTACCTTGAATGATGCAGTTGATTCATTGACTTACGACCTTGGTATTGCTCAAGGTGAGGGTCTGAAACAGTATATGACTGCACAACTACAAGTTGACTCTACTTGTATTGAAGATTTCATCAAGGGTATGAAAGACGGTTGTGAGAAAGAAATGAATCCTAGTGAAGATGCTTATCGTAAAGGTCTTGATGTAGGTGCTCAGATTAAACAAATGGCAGAAAGCCTTTCAAGAGATGTATATGCTGATGACTCTACAAAGTCTGTTAATGTCAAGAACCTCCTTGCTGGTCTTATTGCTAGTTTGAAGGGTACTGCTCCTATGAGCGCAGATAGTGCTTATGCAGAATTCAACAAGATGCTTGAACCTATCCACAATGCAAACCTTGAAAAGCAATATGGTGACTACAAGGCAGAAAATGAGAAATTCCTTCAGGACAATAAGAAGAAGGATGGTGTAGTAACTCTTCCTTCAGGACTGCAGTATAAGGTAATCACTGCTGGTAATGGCCCTGTTCCTACTGATACTACTGTTGTAAAATGCCACTATGAAGGCAAACTCATTGATGGTACTGTATTTGATAGTTCTTATGAACGTGGCGAACCATTTGAAGTAAATATGGCTCAACCACAAGTAATCGAAGGATGGGTTGAAGCTCTCAAGTTGATGCCTGCTGGCAGCAAGTGGGAACTCTACATCCCAAGTGAATTAGCTTACGGAACTCGTGACATGGGACAAATCAAGCCATTCTCAACTTTGGTATTCACTGTTGAAATCGTAAAATAATGAAAAAGACATTATTTATATGTATGGTAGGGCTAATTGGAATGATTAGCCCTATTTTGTCATCAGCACAAAATATCACCCCCGTCTCTGCAGATAAAAACCCTAATGCGAATAAAACAGTCACACTTCCTACACATATATCTAAGGAAGTAGCAGACTTCTGCAAGAAACCAGAACTCAAAAATGGTGGAGACTCTATTGCATATATGTACGGAGCGTATCAGATTGCTGGACTAAAAGAATATATAGTCAACCAACTTGGTGTTGATACCGCATATATCAATGATTTCTATAAAGGCTTAATGAGTAATGTTTCTTCTCTTGACAAGAAAACCCTTGCTACCAATGCAGGAATCGCTGTTGGTAATCAAATCAAGCTCATGTCAGAAAATCTCACAAAAGAATACTACGAAACGGAACCCGACAAACATATTGATGCCTCCATCGTAGCACGTTCACTTATTGCTGCTCTGTGTCAAAGAAATGAATATAAACAATCCCCAAAAGCAGAACAAGACTACAAAAAAGCATTAAATGCTAAGAAAGAGGCAAACAATGCAATAAAATTTGCTGACAACAGGATTGCTGGAGAAAAATTTCTTGAAGAAAACAAGAAAAAAGAAGGTGTCCAACTCTTACCTTCAGGACTTCAATACAAGATGCTTACAAAGGGGGATGGTGTCATTCCAAAGGCAACAGATAGAGTCAAGGTCAATTACGAAGGTCATTTGATTGACGGCACTGAATTTGACAGTTCATACAAGAGAAAAAAACCATCATCATTCCGTTGCGACCAAGTAATCAAGGGATGGACAGAAGCTCTCACTCACATGCCTGTTGGTAGTAAATGGGAAATATATATTCCACAAGAATTGGGATATGCATCTCACAACACTGGAAAGATTCTGCCTTATTCAGCACTCATTTTCACTGTTGAACTCTTGGAAATAGAACAACCAGAGACAAAACCAACAACAAAAAGTCGTTAACCAACAATACACAGGAAGGCTATATATTCTAGATTCTAGAACTTCTAGTCTCCATAAAACCACAAAGTCAAAATGAAAATGAAAACTATACTTACATTAATTTTCACATTTTTCGTAAGCAATGCATTTGCTCAGTTTGGACCTCAAGTATCTTCACCTGTCGTTAATAAAGACAATACAGTTACCTTCAACTATCAGAACAATACAGCAAAGAAAGTTGAGGTAGATGTTCAATTTGCAGGTCGTCATGAGATGACAAAAAACGAACGCGGATTATGGACTATCACTCTCGGCCCTGCCGAACCTGATATGTACCCTTATTGTTTCATCGTTGACGGCATCAGTATTCAAGACCCTCAAAATCCTGATTGGTTTCCTAACGAGGGTTTCAAAAACAGCATAGTTGACATTCGTGGAGACAAACCTCTTGTTCACTCTCTGCAAAATGTACCTCATGGTAGTGTTGATTATATCAACTATTTCTCAAAGTCAGTAGGATGCTGGAATAATGCTATTATCTATACTCCGCCTTTCTATGACAAAAATCCTAACAAAAAGTATCCTGTATTTTACCTTATCAGCGGAACTACTGATACTGAAGAAGTATATCACAAAGTAGGACGTGTGAATTTTATTCTTGACAATCTCATTGCAGAAGGTAAAGCAAAAGAAATGATAGTAGTGCTGCCATACGGCAACCCAACTAATTTCTTTAAAGGTTTGCCACGCAAAGGTCAGGCTCAGGGAGGAATGATGATGTTTCAGGATTCATTCGGCAATGATCTTGCCAACGACCTGATGCCATACGTAGAAAGCAACTATCGCACTATCAACGACCGCGACCATAGAGCAATCGGAGGATTCTCTCGTGGCGGAAATCAAGGACTTGGGTTCGGCTTAGCTCACCTTAATCAGTTCTCTTGGCTTTGTTCATATAGTTCTTTTACTTCTACAACTATTCCTAATGTCTATGATAACGCTCAGGAAACAAACAGCAAAATTCATCTTTTCTGGCTCGGAGTCGGCACTGACGATTTCCTATACGGCAATGCTAAGGATTACATGGATTTTCTAGATAGTAAAGGTATCACTAATGTAAAGGAATTTACTACAAACAAGTTTGGACATACATGGATGAATGCTAAATACTTCCTCAACAAGTCTCTCCCACTTCTTTTCCAAGATAAAAAAGACCGGATTGAACTTCGCGCACCTGAAAAGAAATCTGCTCCTGCAATTGCAAAGGCTGACGGGCAACGCCTTACTGCAGAAGTAATGGCAAGAACATTCCCACGTGGTGTTACTTCTCCTGAATACAACACAGATGGTAGTGTTACGTTCCGTTTCATAGGTGATAATGCTCAGAAAGTTCAACTTGATTGCCAAATGTTCTCGGAGCGCAAAGACATGGTAAAGGATGACAAGGGTGTATGGTCTATCACTGTCACACCAGAAGTTCCAGACATTTATCCTTATTGTTTCATTGTTGACGGCATGCAAGTTAACGACCCTCAAAATATGTATATTTTCCCTAATGAAGGTTTCAAGAATAGTCTTGTTGACGTTCGCTCTAATGAATCTACTATTCAGGACATACAAGATGTACCTCATGGAAAGATTTCATACAGATATTATCATTCCAACACATTCAATATTGACCGTCCTATGTGTGTCTATACACCTGCTGGATATAATCCTAACAACAAAGAAAAATATCCTGTATTATATCTCATACATGGTATGACTGACACTTATGAAACATGGTTCAAGGTAGGTCGTGCAAATGTCATCCTCGACAACCTTATTGCACAAGGTCTTGCAAAAAAGATGATTGTTGTCATGCCTTATGCTAACCCTTATCCAGAACTCATCACTCAAGGTAAAGCTCAAGGTGCAAACACAATGGACACAAAACTCATTGCTGACGAAATTGTCAATGATGTCATACCATTCATTGAGGCCAACTACAACACTTTGACAGATGCCGACCATCGTGCTATTGCAGGATTCTCACTCGGTGGACGACAGACTCTTGCTACAGGTTTTGGTAATCCTGACAAATTCCATTATGTAGCAGCGTATGCTCCTGCTATCTTTGGAGAAGAATATAAACAAAACTTCACAAATGGAACATATAAACCAATGGATACATTGAAGAATAGTCTAAAATTCATGTTCCTTGGAACTGGTAAAGACGATTTCCTCATCCAGGCATCAAGAGGCCTTGACGCATATCTCACAGAACAAGGACTCAAGCATACATTCTACAATCCTGGAGGTGGCCATACTTGGATGAATTGTCGTGACTATCTTGAACTCACAGCAAAAGAATTGTTCAAATAAAGGAATACTCTTAAGGTGGGTTCTATAAATTCACCGAATAATAAAAATTCATCAAACATGGGTGACATAATTCTTTTCAACGCTTTTGGTTTTGTTCCGGTATCTTACTGTTTGTCAGTCATTATGCCCGCATAACTGGCTTTGCCAGCTACGTCCTTATTTTGGGCTGAAGGCTCTCCTTCCGCACAGCAACCTGCTCGGAACAAACCTCAAAATCGCAAGAAATGAATTTATAGAACCCACCTTAATACTTTTCACATGAAAAAAATTATCAGCACATCTAAAGCTCCTGCAGCTATCGGACCTTACTCTCAGGCTATTGAACTAAATGGAACATTATTCATATCAGGACAACTGCCTGTTAATCCTGAAACTGGGACAATGCCTGAAAGCATAGAAGAGCAAACCCGTCAATCACTAATGAATATCGGTGCTATCCTTAATGAAGCTGGACTTACATTCTCTGATGTTGTAAAAACGACCGTTCTTCTTGCAGATATCAACGACTTTGCAAAAATGAATGCTGTTTATGCAGAGTTTTTCACAGAACTCAAACCTGCTCGCGCATGTTTCCAAGTTGCAGCCTTACCTAAATCTGCAAAAATAGAAATAGAAGCAGTAGCAGGAAAATAATACAATATTAACAAAAAAAATAAGAGGTCGTGACATGACCTCTTATTTTTTTATCTAGTTCACAATCCTAACTTACCCTTGATATCTTTTGTGGCATTGTCAATTGCTTCGCTCGCTTTCTGCTTTGCCTCGTTCTTTGCATCTTCTACCTTTTGTTTTGCAGCATCTTCTACTGCCTGCTTTTGTGACTCAATCTCTCCCTTTACAGCTTCCTTTGCTTCATCTATTTTGTTATCAACATTTTCTTTGAGCCCTTCACTTTCTGTGAGAACTTTTGATTCTAGTGAAGTTTTAATATCCTTAAGAGTTTCGCCAAATTCACTAGGAATTGATTCAATCATCTCTTTTGCGGAAGGAGCTACACTTATGAGCGCTTCCTTATTCTTCTCAATAAAATCCTTAACCTTCGTAGCAAGAGACTGTGCTTCTTCATAATTTCCTGCTTTCAGATATTCATCTATCTTAATCTTTGCTCCCTTGAGATTTGCCAGAACTGATTGTTCGCTAACATCCTTATCGTCATTTGATATTGCTGTTTCTAAGTTATCAATAAACTTTTCAGGTGTAACTTCTGCATTTGAAAGGTCTTCTACTTCATCAATTGATAGTGAATCTGTTTCTCCTTTTGTGCCTTCTGATTGATTGTTACACGAAGTAAAACCAATTGTTACTATTGACAAAGCTAAAATAAAATACTTTTTCATTGTTTTAAGTTTTAAAA
>JAGHSE010000105.1 GCA_018066015.1 Candidatus Colivivens equi | reverse complement strand
TTGAAAAATTATTACTTATTCGGTGAATTTATAGAACCCACCTATTATTAAAAATTTATTTCTTCAAAGAAAAATCAATCTTTTTTAAGATATTAAAATATTCCGATTGTGGAACATCAGTAAGCGTTTCTTTCCAAAAAGAACAGATAATTTCAGGAGCATGTTGGCATGCTAATTCAAGATTTTCAAGATATTTAGCTTTGTCGCCCAACATATAAAAAATAAATGTCAGATAAGAATAAGCCTCTACATGTTGAGAATCAGAAGTTTGTTCTTTTGCTAACTCAACAAATTCTAAAGCTTCATTATAACACTCAATGAAAAGATATTCCCGAGCAATGTTTATTAGAAGAGGCACTTTTAGAGTTGTTGTCTCTAATGACTTATGAAACCAATAATGTGCTTCAGTCAAATTTCCTGTAGAAAGATATATCTTGGCTTTTTGAACATCGAATTCTGTAATATCAGGCACAAGAGCCAAAGCTTGATTAATCGAATCCAAAGCCTCATCATAAAACTTACCATCTAGATACGCCTGTGCTATGAAAGACAATACCATTGCACGCATACCGACATTTTTTTTATGATTTTTATTAATATATTTTATAGAACGTTGCAGATATTTATGTCCCTCATCAAAATATCCAAGTAGCATAAGACATTTGCCTATGATTTGTGCATTAATATCACTTTCGGTGATATGCTCATATTTGATATAATCTTTGATTGCGAGTTTATAATTAGCCAACATATAATAGCAATTACCTCTAAGTAGCAGAGAGGAAGTGTCATCTGGTTCAATTGCAAGTGCAAAATTAGAGGAATCGATGGCTTCTTGATATTTGCCATTGGAATGTTGAAGTGAAGCTAAATATGTCCAACCTTCACTGAGATACGGATTATAGTCTAGGAACTGAGTATATAGTTGTTCTTCAAGTTCTATCAGACCACTTTCATGGCAGATACTTGCTATCTCAATGTCATTTTCTATTCCGCGGAGAGGAGAACAATATTGCAGGTAGATTTTAACCCATTTGCTAATGAATGGTTGACTAAATAGCCAATCCGCAAGTTCTGAAAAGCTAGCAATTATATGTAAAAAATCTGCACAAAGACGTTCATAATCAATAGAAGACAAATCATGCGAAGTGTGAGAATTGAGAGGTGGGAGATTAATATCATGTAGTTCATGATTAATCCACTCATTAAAGAATTCATCAGCCGTTGAGCGATCGTCATCAATAATTAGTGCCAACTGAGCTTTATAATAGTAATAGTCAAAATTATCATCAGGATTGAGTTGTTCAAGACATTTTATAGCCTCTTTATATTTGTCAAGATTAATTAAAGCATTTACCTTATTACCATGCAAGACAGCATTATTTGGATGTAGCGAAAGAGCATTTTGCACACATTTTAAAGCCTGCGGAAACATTCTGTTTTGCAGATAATAATCAGAAACATCAATAAAATCATCTGAATCAAGATAGAGAGGCTTGTTTTCCGACAAACTATCTTCGTATGTTTTTAAAATGTTTTGAAATTCGTCAGATTCAAAATAATCTTGCTCCATATATATAATCAAAGCTAATTTTCACCATTTACTTTCGCGAAGTCCTACGGTACGATTAAACACCAATTTGTCAGGAGTTGAGTCCTCGTCTAGTGTATAATATCCTATACGTTGGAATTGCAGATAATCCAGAGGCTTAAATTCAGAAGCATACTTTTCAATGTACGCAGAAGAGATTTCGAGACTATTAGGATTTAAGAATGGGCGCATTGCATCAATACCCCTAACCCCTTCATGTTCCTCAGAATACTTGCTGATTTCATCACGCGGATTCTCTACTTGCCACAATCTGTCGTAATTTCTTACTTCAGCCTTGATACAATGATTTTGGCTTACCCAGTGAATAGTTGACTTCACCTTTCTATTAGCCTCAGGCATTCCACTGCGTGTAGCCGGGTCATAAGTACAATAAATTTCTTCAATATTACCATCATCATCTTTCTTAACTCCAGTACACATTATTATATATGCATTCTTCAAGCGTACCTCTCTGCCAATAGTAAGACGGAAGAACTTTTTAGGAGCATCCTCCATAAAGTCTTCGCGTTCAATCCAAAGATTGCGACTAAATTCTATAGAGTGATGCTTACTGTTTTCATCTTCAGGATTATCAATAGCATCCAGCACTTCAGTTTGCCCCTCTGGATAATTTGTAATGATACACTTTACAGGATTCAAAACGGCACTGATGCGAGTAGCCTTCTTATTCAAGTCCTCTCGGACTGCAGATTCCAACATAGCATAATCATTAAGGGCATCGTACTTAGTATAACCAATCATTTTGATGAAATTGCGAATAGACTGTGGGCTATACCCTCTGCGTCTCATTCCACACAGAGTAGGCATACGAGGGTCATCCCAACCATTAACAACTCCTTCTTGAGTAAGAATAAGCAAATTACGTTTAGACATCAATGTATATGAAAGATTCAATTTATTAAATTCAGTTTGTCGTGGTCGGTTATCATCCATATTGTCAGTCTCACCTCGAGTTTCTTTCAACCAATCAATAAATAAATCATATAAAGGTCTGTGTGCTACAAATTCCAAAGTACAAAGAGAGTGAGTTACACCTTCAAAAAAGTCACTCTGTCCGTGAGCAAAATCATAATTTGGATATACGTTCCATTTAGTGCCCGTACGGTGGTGAGCAATTTTCTTTACACGATAAATGATAGGGTCACGGAACAACATGTTAGAATTTGCCATATCAATCTTAGCACGCAACACCATAATACCTTCATCAATTTCACCATTATTCATTTTCTCAAACAAAGCCAAACTTTCCTCAACTGGTCTGTCACGATACGGACTAGGAACACCAGGTTGAGTAGGAGTACCTTTCTGTGCGGCAATATCCTCAGAAGGTTGTTCATCAATGTAAGCCTTACCCTGTTTAATCAGCGTGACCGCAAAATCGTATAACCCTTGGAAATAATCCGAGGCATAATATTCATTACCCCAATGAAATCCGAGCCATTTGATGTCTTCTTTTATAGCATCAACATATTCAACATCCTCCTTAGCAGGATTTGTGTCATCAAAACGAAGGTTGCAAACACCCCCATATTTTTCAGCCATACCAAAATCCATACATATAGCTTTGGCATGACCAATATGCAGATAGCCATTTGGCTCTGGTGGAAAACGAGTTTGGATTCTACCTCCGTTCTTACCTTCTTCAAGGTCAGTCTTTATAATCTCTTCAACGAAACTTACTGATTCGTTCTTATTTTCTTCAATGTCTGATATTGCCATGTTGTTTTTATTTTATTAATTTGGTCTATTATTTCGTTATGAATAATCTCAGCCACATCGGTAATTCCCTCATTACTAGGGCAAATACACTTCAGTCCACCTGGAACCACAGCAATCTCAACATCAGAGGTAGTGTTGACAGGGTCACCATCAAAATGAATTACTCCAGGTTTAGTTCGGTGAATAGAAATGCTTTTACAACGGAAAGTTTCAATCCTACTATTTTGTTCTATTTTCCCAGTTACTAATTGCATAGCTAACTGCGGAACTTCAAGAGCAGTAAATGGTTTTACAATCGTAACATTCAACATACCGTCAAAAACAGAAGCATGAGGAGCGATATAAATATTATTACCATATTGTGAAGCATTAGCACAAGTGATGATAAAAGCCTTTCTAACAGTATGCTCTTCTCTCTCCCCAACTACATCAATATCATACGTTTCAGGTTTGAACAACAATCCATTCAAGAGCATCTTTTCCAGATAAGCCAATGGTCCGCGAATTTTAGTCTGAGCGAATTTCTGCGAGATGAAGGCGTCAAACCCCACCCCGCAAGTACAGAAAAACGGTTGCAAATTAACTATACCATAATCCATTGACCTCACGCTCCCATTATTGATTAGCATAATAGCCTTTTCGTGGTCAAGCGGAATGTGCAAATGACGCGCAAGTCCATTACCAGACCCTGCTGGAATAATAGCCAAGGCAGTATCTGTGTCCTTTAGTTCGCTGGCAATCATATTAACCGTTCCATCACCACCAATAGCACAAACTATGTCTGCCCCGTTCACTACAGCTTCTCGAGCCAACTCGCTTGCGTGCCCCTCCTTTGTTATCTTCCTAATAGTAAAATCATACTTTTCTCTATCCAGCAAATCTTCTATTTGCCGTAAAATCACATGTTTACCCCCCACACCAGAATGCGGATTATAAACGAAAATGATATTTTTCTTAGCAAACATACTGCAAAGTTAAGAAAAAAGTTGTAACTTTGCATGCTGATATGAAAAAAACTCGTTCCGTCTTTTCAAAAACGGATTTATCAAAGAAACAACAACAGAGTTGATACGAGGTTTTATAGACTGCGTTAACTCACTCAATTATTAATAAATAATATGGGCTTACTACAAGAAAGACTAAAGGAATACCGCGAACCGCAGAAATACATAAATGCTGGTGTTTACCCTTATTTTAGAGAAATTGATAGTCATCAAGATACAGAAGTAATGATGGATGGTAAGAAGGTTCTAATGTTTGGTTCCAACTCTTACATGGGTCTCACTTACGACAAACGTATAGTAGAAGCAGCAATAGCAGCCACAAAGAAATATGGAACAGGATGCGCTGGTTCACGTTTTTTGAACGGAACACTTGATATTCACATCCAACTTGAACATGAATTAGCAGAATTCGTAGGCAAGGAAGAAGCATTAGTCTATTCTACAGGTTTCTCTGTCAATGCTGGAGTTGTGTCAGCACTCACAACACGCAACGACTTTATCCTCGGTGACGACAGAGATCATGCATCCATTGTTGACGGACGCCGACTTTCATTCTCTACCTTCTATCATTACAAGCACAATGACATGATAGACCTTGAGAAACAACTAAAGCGTTGTACCCCTCAAGCAATAAAACTCATAGTAACAGATGGACTTTTCTCAATGGAAGGAGACCTTGCGAAGTTACCTGAGATTGTAAAACTGAAGAAGAAATACAAAGCAAGTCTCATGGTAGATGAAGCTCACGGATTAGGTGTATTTGGTAAGTGCGGAAGAGGAACATGCGACCACTTCGGAGTGACGAAAGACGTAGATCTCATTATGGGTACATTCTCAAAATCACTTGCTTCAATAGGAGGCTTTATCGCATCCGACAAAGACACCATTAATTGGCTTCGTCATAATTCAAGAACATATATATTCTCAGCATCGAATACCCCTGCAGCAACAGCAGCAGCAATGGAAGCACTGCACATTCTGCAACAAGAGCCAGAACGTATTGCAAATCTTTGGAAGATTACAGACTATGCTTTGAAGCAGTTCCGCGAGGCTGGATTTGAGATTGGCGACACAGAAAGTCCAATTATTCCTTTGTATGTTCGTGATGCAATGAAGACTTTTGAAGTAACTAAATTAGCTTTCCAAAAAGGTATCTTTGTTAATCCTGTTGTTCCACCAGCATGTGCACCACAAGACACACTCATTCGAGTAGCACTTATGGCAACACATACAAAGCAACAAATAGATACTTGTGTATCAGCATTAGTTGATGCGTTCAAAGAGCTCAAGTTACTGAAATAATCACTAACTCTTATTACTACTACTTCATCAAGACTTTCTTGCCATTCTGGATTACAATACCCTTGTAGCCAGACTTGACAGGAATGCCTTGTAAGTTGACTATTCTTGTGTTTACCATTTGAACATTTTGATAATGCTCTTCTATTCCAGAAGGGTCAGTTATTGTATTAACCTTGCATTCAAGTAATAAGAACTCATCAAAGCCACTGATTGCATCTGTGTTTACGAAACGAACAATATAGTCACCTGCCTCAGTAATAGAGAACTCAGCCGTGCGAGTAACAGCACTAGAGAGATTAGCACCCGTATTACCATTTGCATTAGGTGTAGCAGTAAATACCGACGTTTCAAATATAGGTTTATTCGTATTCTTCTTAGATAAAATCTGAACCTTGTAGCGTGGAGTTGTCTTCCATGCAGCTGTTACGAAAGTAAGACGATAGTTTCCAGGTTGAAGAGTCAAAGGATATTTTGTTTGATTACCATATTCGGCATATTGTTCCCTCCAATACAATGCCTTGCCTTGGAACCCTGTAAAACCAGAGAAAGATCTAGCACCTGAAGAATATGAATTAGGGTAATCATGAACGTCATTATTCTCTTGAACAGCCCTCCATCCTATAGGCATAGTACCAGCAAGAACATCTGAGAAGTCAAGCGTATATACACTCGACATATCAACAAAAGTAGGTTGTAACGTTACATTGTCGTCAGGCATAATGAATGAGTTATTGTCATCAAAATGCACATCACCATGTAGAATAGTCCATCCCGTAAATTGATACCCCTCAGCAGGAGTGACCATAAGTGTTACTACATCTCCCTCACATAAAGAATCAGCAGGAACACTGACAGTTCCATGTTCAGAATCACGAACAGTAAGTTTGAATTTCTCCGCAGGCAGGTCAACAGGAGAATATGTTACATTATCAATATACATTGCAACACCAGTAATGTTTGAAAAAGTAAATGTATTCCTACCCTCTTTTAACTCACCCGTCACAATAGCCTTGCGCCATTCATTAGTTGCTGTCTTTTCCACACGAACAGTCTTTCTTGAACCATTGATTGTGGCAGCAATATTACCAATCTTATTCGTGTTGGTATAACGAATAGCCACATTATACGTTCCTGGATGTTTTATTTCTAATGTATGAGTCAATGCACCTTGAGTATTACTACCCATGTCCATAAATCCATTTCCTGCATGCCCCTTCACACTTGGATACCAACCATAAGGGTCAGTTACACAACTCTTGATATTTTTATAATTCATATCCTCTGCCTCAATTATGATTTCGCCATAATAGTCATCAGGTTGTTTTGGTAAATCCAAGGCCGATGAAGGGAGGATATCAGTATCACGCCCCACAGCACTACCTGAACAGAAAATTGAGACATCAACTGGACCATTATGTCTTACATTGAGAGTAAACTGTCCGTTCGTTTCATCCCATTCATGTGTTATAGTAGCCTGAGCCTGGGCACGTTTCTTTGTTGTAAATTGAGGTTCTGACGTAGCGCCATTAACCACAATTTTGTCAAGCACAATAGTTGTAGTATCACTTCTGTAGTTATTGAGATAGAAATCAATATGGTCAGCATACTCACGAACAGCCCCACTACTAAGTTTTCCCCAAGTAAGTACCAGATTATCGCATGTGTTATACAATAGGGGAATAGTAGCAGTAGCAGTAGTCTTTTTATTTAAATAAGTATAAGGTGTATAAGTTATAAGTTGGTTACGGAAACGCGATACATACAAGTCGCCCGTACTGATTTCAGGATATTGTCTGTTAAATTCATTGACTTTTGTAGTCTGTGAACTCCATTTTGATGAACGAGCCGATTTCTGAACTTGCACAGGAATAGACTTTGCCAAGGCATCATATAGCTCAATGCAAACTGGTATAGCAGCATAACGTCCTGTCTTCTTGAAGTAACAATAATTATTCATCCATTGTCCGTTACCCTTATTGAATGGATCAGTCTGTTTATACAGTCCGTCATACAAATCGCCCCATGCCGCATATTTATCTTCGTCGCTACCTGAACTGACATTATTGATAACTGCTATTTTTGTTTTCTTCACTACTTCTTCACGGGTAGGGATATAGAGTTTGCCTTCTATGATAGCCTGAAACATGTCAAGCCAAGCATTCTTAAAACCAGGAAACACGCCCCAGTTTCTCTGTGTATAACCATTCACAGTAGAGTTATTAAGATTTTGAAAATCCTCAGTCCATATCAGTTCAGGACCATCCCACACACTGCCTCCATTCACACAAGTCTGTTCCATCACAGTTCCGATACCAGCAGCAACAGGGTATTTCTTGCCATGATTTTCTCCGAGCAAATCTGTAAGAGCACCATTCCAACCACAGTTGTCGTAACGCACACCATAACTCTTTGCCAATCCTGAAATAAATGGAGAAAAAACCACACTCTCATTGTTGTAAAAACAAGATGAGGTAGTATATTTGTAAAGCCACAAGATAGCCTCGGGATATTGCCTACAAGCCTGGAGCAGATTAGCATTACGTTTCATCATGCCAACAGGGTTAAGCAGATGAGACCATATATTTCCGCAAAAACTAACAGTAAGAAACCCACCATACTTATGCGCCATAGGGACTAGTTTTGCGAAAAGAGCAATACGACTTGTCTGCGAGCTTGAACTCCTGTCATTTGGTTCATCAAATCCCCAGAATTGCTCAGCATAGTTCCATCCGAGGAAATTTGGGAAATGCTTGTAGAAATACTCAAATGTTTCAAGATCATCATCCTGAATATGAGTATGGCCACCACTAGCTGGCTGACAAGTAAACCACATACCATTTGCCTGACATACAGTTCCCCAAGACTTGTAGGTACGCACTGCATTTTGTGGCATTTTATATACATTCTTTTCTGTATCATATTGGCACGAGAGAGAAAGATTCATGCACACATAAGGGCGTATAGATTCTGGAATAAGATTGATTATTTTCTGCGGGTCAGCTTTATTCCACACATCTACATGAATCAACCAAAGCGGATGTTGTGAATCAATTGGTCTGCGTGACTGAGCATACGAACTGAATGAATAAACTGCAAGTAAGACAATTA
>JAGHSE010000446.1 GCA_018066015.1 Candidatus Colivivens equi | reverse complement strand
ATCCGTAGCAGGTTCCGACTTTGCAATCTCAACGTCTTTTTCCTAGTTGGCAAACAAGTAGATGAGGTTGTCCGTAGTGGGGCACTCGCAATAGAAACGCATAGCGCTGTACTTAGACCAATCTTTTACAGCGGTGAGGGCCTCTTTAAACACTTCGAGGGTGCTCCAAGAATCTACCCTGAAATATCCGGTCCAAATAGTATTTCCATCTTTCAACTGACCTGCCTTACCTTCAAATATCTCGGCTTCAAGCACAGTAAACCCACCACCACATAATTCCATACCATATTGTTGACACATACGAATCATATCTTCAGTCATATACACAACATATGAAGACGAACCTCCTATACCGGAAAATTGAGTACCTGGCAGTTTTTGACCGTTGGCGTGAAGTTCAATAACATCGCCGGCATCTTTTAGAGACAGCAACAATTTATTACCAGGTTGTGCATCTTTAAATAACGTGCCAGATAGGGTGAGTGTATTCCCCCAATTTACGAATTGCTCTCCCGACCAAATAGTAGTCGCGCCCACATTGTCCTTTGGGATAAGTTCAATACGCGTCAAATTAAATGGGCTAGAAGTTTGTTTGTCCATTTGAATGTGCATTTCATTAGAAATGACCTTGTCCATTATTTCCAATGGATTCACCTTTGTCAAATCCAACTCTGCGTAGTTTGCATACCGTTGCAAAGGATTATCCGCTATTTTATCATCCGTAGCAGGTTCCGACTTGGCAATAACGCCGGTGTCGGTTTCTTTGTCCCAGTTGGCAAGCAAGAAAATAAGGTAATCTCTTGTAGTACATTCATGGTAGAAACGCATTGCCTTGTAATCTTCTAACGAAATCGCCGTTAACGCCCCCTTAGAAACTTCTAATGTTGTGAAGTGATCTACGACGTGTTGCCCCTTCCAAATCGTAGTAGCAGTAACTGAGAATACGGACAGCCATAATGCCACCACACAAGTTAATAAGCGAAAATTGTTTCTCATAATCGTAAAAATTTATTAGTTAATAAGTTTATTTAGGTTGACCCATAATAGTATATGGCTTTCCATTTCGATAAATAATGACACGCCCGTTTTCCAGACGTTTTTGAACGTTCATATCTGCACTCTGTTGCCACAATGCAGACGGTGTGTCTGTGTGTTTTTCCTGATGAATATCCGTTACTTGTATTTCACCGGAGTAACAATTGATACTCCACTGATGCGACTGCATACCGTAAATACGGTTGGTGTAACTGGCAATGTCGTTGACATACATAACAAAAACGGAATTATCTATATAAATATCTATATTATATACATTATTGGACGGCTGAGTAAAAAAGTACCCATCTATATATTCAATAAAACCTCGACCTCCCTCTTGCTCAAAATTGATTTTACGTAATCCGTTATTCTCCGGGTTGACAATCACGGAATAGAAAGTGCTTGTTTTGGGGTCACGAACTACCGAGACTCCGAATTTAGCATCATTTTGCGAAGTAGTAACGGTAAAATGAATATGATTCTGTTGTTCAATAGCAGGGAAGAACTGCGACTGCCCGGATGACATCGTCATTGATGTTTGCGGTAACAAAACAGATTGATTGAAATATGAACGCAAGTTGTCTATCTTACCTAAAGTCAACGATCCGTCTTCATGCTGTACCAATTGATATGCCACCATCGTTCCTGCCCAATCGGGTTCACCGTTTCCGTTATTCACAGCCGTATTGTCATTATTCGGTCTCGTAGGACACCAGCCCCATAAATAACGATGATTTCCGTCGGATGCAGTCTTACCGGCATAAAGCCCACGGCTATCTAAAAAACCTTCGTGATTATCCGGCCATATACCGGCATCATTTTTCGTACACTCAGCCAATCCCGCGTACGTACGCGATTTAAAATATTGTACCCTGCGTACATTTCTATGCTGCTCCGAATAAACAAGATACCACCAGTCACCCATCTTAAATACATTCGGGCACTCGTAGAAACGATCCCACATAGTATTCATAAAAATACCTTTGTGCGACCAATTCTTACAATCCGACGAAGTAAACTCAGCTAATACATTGCGCCGGTCCTTACCGGTAGCAACCAACATGTGATAAAGGCCGTCTTCTGTTTGAAAAACTTCCGGATCACGAAAATCATCTTTGTAATAATACCAATCATGACCATTTAAGCGAAAACTTGTTTTGGTCCAATTGATACCATCTTTGGATGTGGCATACATCACAACCTGACGCGAGTCATTAGGACCGACTTCCGATTTATTTCCAGTATAGTAAAAATAATACGTTTGGTCCTTCTCACAATAAACCACCGACCCAGTACCAATTGCAGCATCTTGATCGTGATAACCTCCTGTGGGCAATACTTGCGCTTTATATTGGTAGGATGTCAAATCGGTGGTCTCTACAGCATATACAGGATGATACGTCGCACCGTTAGGACGAAACTCTTGCAAATAATAGACACGGAAATTCTTTGCGATGGGATCATAGAATGGCATGGGATCACCCACAAACCCTACATTGGGATGAAAATAAAAGACGTTAGCCATCAGAGGATAACACAATAGCGTAACATATACAAGCAGAAACACACGTCTTTTCATACAATTCTTGATTTTTGACGTGCAAAATTACACATATTATCGCACATGCGCTGCGAGAAATGTTCGCAATAATACAAAAAATGTTTCACACCTTGCGATATGAAACATTTCTTACATGATTGTGCTATTTTTTTCTATTCTCTTCGTTTGGCGTATGCCCAAATTCCACCTTGTAACACTTGGCAAAATACGACGGTGTGGCAAATCCGGTGGCGTAGGCAATCTGCTGAATGGTATCATCGGTTTGTTGCAGCAGTTGTTGGGCTTTGCATAGCCGCATGTGCCTGATAAGGTCTAATGGCGCATATCCCATCAACTGTTTCGTTTTACGGAATAGTTGTGTGCGGCTCATGCCAAGGACACCGCTGAGGTCTTCAATACTCCATT
>JAGHSE010000222.1 GCA_018066015.1 Candidatus Colivivens equi | reverse complement strand
CCATGGCAAGAGCCTTATTCAAAAGCAATCTCTCTGATGCACTCACTGCACTGCGCTCTTATATTGCAAAAATTCCATATGATGTCATTACAAAAGAGCAGTGGGAAGACGAGGAAAGTCGCGAAGCATTCTATCAGCTTCTACTCTATATGGCATTCTCTATGCTCAACTCCACCGTTGATACCGAAGTAAAGAGCATCCATGGACGTGCTGACGTGGTTATCAAGACCAAGACCGACATATTCGTTCTTGAGCTGAAGGTCGATGAAACCGTAGAGACAGCCTTGGCACAGATTGATGATAAGGGATATGCTATACCTTATGCGGCAGATGGGCGCAAGGTGACTAAATGCGGAGTTCGAATAGGAAGTGAACAACGCAATATCACACACTGGCGTATCACTGATGCTGAAGGCAATGTGATTGAGGATAAAGATTGCATCAGTAAGCTATAGAACAATAGTTTGTTAAAAATTCAATAATAGGTTATGCGGCTTTACGCTGTAGGCCAACGAGATATACTTTTTTATCATTTCGGGCGCATTATTTATAGAAATATTTCGAATTTACCAATCGATTTCGTGCCAAAAACTAAAAAATGTATAAGAATTGGCACGAAATCAGGGTGGAAATCGTGCCAATTCTTGTTTATTGTTGAGTTTTTGGCACAAAATATCGTTGTATGTATATGCATCATCAAGGAATGCGCCCACCGAGCAGGCTACACATCCGATGATGATGCTTTTGACGAGTATGTTACAGGGGCTTGTTGGTAAGATTTATGGCGAAGCTGTGTAGAAGTTCCTATACGCATCATTATATTTTTCTTGACATCTTATTCCTTGCTTCTGCTATATTTATGTCCAATTGACTGATTGTCTTTTATCATTATGCTTTCTGGCTATATGACGACACTTGAATTATAAAGTTTAATCCTTTAACAAACTTTTCAATTGGAACTATTTGGGAACAACAAACCCACTGACAATCGGCACTTCTGTTGAAAATCAGTGGGTCTGCTTATTCAGTTATCAATCTTGTTAGGATGAACAATATTTTATTCCTATTTTTATTATTCACTATCCTTTATTCTTCCAAGGCAAGCATCAATGATTGCCATTTTTGCACTTGAAAGAATATTGTCATGAACGTCTCTAATCCAGTTGCAAGTATAAATAAGCAAGTTGATTGATTCTCCGCTAATACTGTCCCCGTAGAACATAGAATCGCAATGTTTCATATATTCATTCGTGCAATTAATAGCATTGTCAGGCGCATATTGACCAAAAAGGTCTTTGTCCATCTTGTCTAGACCATAGTTCTTTAAGCAACTATTCAATTCTTCAAGTGATTCTTTGATAGTAGCATACTGATGACTATTTGTATTAGAAGCCGATTTGTTCAAAATGTTTATTGTATCATTCTGTTGTTTGGATACTAACGTTCCAAAAGAGTCAAGAAACTTTTGTGCATAAAATAGTCTTCTATAAGCTTCTTTTATAAACTCAATATCAGATACACGTGACATCGCATATTCACAAATACTCTTGTCTATTTCCATCGCACGTTTCTTCTGCATCTCATATACAGACTTTATCTCTTCAATTGGAAGGTTTGAAGTCTTATAAACAACACCTTGATATATGGCTTTACTAATATCATTGTGGTTCTTCAGTGCACGCGCATTATCATAATCTCCCTTTGCCGAATTATACTTATTTATAATCGAGATTGTTTTTTTATCTCCTAATTCGAATGATGAGTTGGGAGTACATTCGTTATAATCAAACTCAATAATATCTCGCTGGAAATAAGGAGCTAATAGTTGCCAATAATTATCATGATCTATTATCTGCGCAAGTTCTTCTTCTGTTACCTCCTTCATAGGATTCTCCGAATTACTTAAAGCAACCAAATCCTCTTTTGATTGTTTCGCAACTCTTTCTTTAACTGATTCTGGAATCAAATCCCATGCTCTTCCTTCAAATTCTGTAGATTTAGGATAGTTCGCACTTTTAACAGCGCTAATTCTACTGTTCCAATCAGGATGTGAAGAATATACAGCTTCAAACACAAGTTTTGCATCTTCAACTTGGTTTAATGGTTCCGACAGTTTTGTTGTTGTATATACCTTCGAATCGGTTAATTCAGCAATGTATTTGTCTGTTTGTGAATATGCTTTCCAATAGTCATTGATCAAGAGATTTCTTGATGCCATGCGCTGTGCCATTCCAAAGAAAACATTTTCTCTCTTTGAAATTTCCATCAGTTTGCTGGCGAAGGAAACATAAACATCACTACCAACTATTTTTGCTGCCACAGAATCTGCTTCATATTCCATCTTTCTTGATAATTCAAGATGCGCGAGTTGAATCTTCTTGTAAATTGCCTCCATGATACTCATGTACCCAATAGTTATTCCATACAAGATCCATCCCGCCGCTTTGCAAGCCAAACTCATTACTATGCTTTGACCAATAATCCATGGAAAATTGATGAGTTTATTGACCATTGTATTCCATCTGTCATTTACACTCATCAAGTTGGCAATAAGTGTATTGAGAATATGAACTACAGTACCCCAGCGCATAGTATCTTGTGAAAAATGTCCAAATTCATGAGCAATACACGAGGCTGTTTCTGCGACACTCATATGTTTGAATACACCTAATCCGATCTCAATGTTTTTCTTGACTGGTACGAATATATTTGTAAACCTTGTATCAAAAAAAACACAAGCATTAGCTACTGCTGAAACATAAATATGTTTTGGACGATCATTCTGTGTTAAGTCTGCAATCTTGTAAATAAGATGTACAAGTTCTGGTGCTTCAGATTCTGTAATTTCTATTCTTTCATCTCTTCCACTCTTATATAAGACAAAGAATGGTCGAAGTATTCCCATGCTAAATGGATAAACTAAAAAGAACCCAATAGCGACAAAAAACAATAATTCAATTCACTAGTGTCCACTAAAAATCATTAACATTATCAATTGTGTCATTTTGTCAATTCGCTCCAAAAGTCGAAGAATAGCTGCCCGTCGTTTTGTTGCTCTAATTTGTCCCAGTTGGATTTGTCGAGT
>JAGHSE010000436.1 GCA_018066015.1 Candidatus Colivivens equi | reverse complement strand
CAAAAAGAAGAACATATTGCAGAATCAGGTAGTTTGAAGGATCGTATATTGGCGATGCCTGATGATAGCGTTTTGTTTCGCTCTGACTTCCCTGAATACCACTCTGAATTTGTTGGGAGTGTTCTTGCAGAACTGACAAATGAAGGAGTCTTGGTAAAATTGGCTCAGGGTATTTATTCCAAACCCAGAAAGAGCAAATTTGGAGTTGTTCTTCCTTCGGTAGATAAAATCGTTCACGCGATTGCAGTTCGTGACAAAGCACAGATTCTTTCATCTGGTATGACAGCACTTAATGCATTGGGATTATCAACTCAGGTTCCAATGAATTATACTTATCTCACATCCGGGAGTGAACGCACTGTAAATCTATCTTCTCGAAAGATTTATCTGAAACGTGGTGTTCCAAAGAATTTCTGTTATAGAACGAAACTCATAGGTTTGATGGTACAAGCCTTACGAACATTGAAACAAGAAAATGTAGGTGAAGCAGAACTCCAAACCATCCGCACTCTGATTTCTAAGGAACCGGAAAGGGAAGCCTTAATGACAGATGTCGGCATGATGCCAGCATGGATGAAAAGAATGATTAAACCAATGATTAATGATTAAACGACTAGGATAGTCACACTCAAAGCACTGTTTCAGACAGAGTGCGCTGACTCTTTGCTATTCAAGGGCGGTACATCTTTGTCTAAGGGATTCAACATAATCGAACGTTTCTCCGAAGACATAGACCTTGCAATCAATCACTCCTTCTTTGGAATAGAAAAGACGAGCAAGAACCAGCGCGAAAAACTCCGCAGACTGTCTCGAACATATATTCATGAGACTCTATCGATGCAACTGGATGAGCAGCTGAAGAAGTTGGGAGTATCAGGCTACAGTATTGAAAATGTTACACATGCATTAGACAAAGATGGAGAAACGCATCCGATTGATTCAGACAAGGATCCTTCAGTCATACTATTGCATTACCCTTCAATTGTAGAAGAGACTATCAGCTACATACCTCCTCGTGTAAAAATAGAGATTAGTTGCCTTTCAATGGATGAACCATCAGCGGAACGTGCCATCTGTTCACTCATCGGAGAAACATTCGAAGGTGAGGACACAGACGCAGATTGTAAAATCCGAACCGTTGTACCAACCCGTACTTTCCTTGAAAAGCTATTCTTGTTGGCTGAGGAGTTTCAGAAGGATAAGCCAAGAAGCGTTCGCATGTCACGTCATCTCTATGACATTGAGAAGTTGATGGACACAGTATATGGCAAGGAAGCATTGGCAGACCGCACTCTATATGATGCTATTGTTGAACACCGCAGAACGTACTATGCTCTTAAGTACGTCAACTACGACCTTCACAATCCTTCTTCTATCAACTTCATGATTCCTGACCAAGAACGTGATGCCTGGGTGCAAGATTATGCCGACATGCAGCGTTTCTTCATTTATGGGAAGTCTCTTAAATTTGATGCACTGATGGATAGAATCAAGGAATTGCAAAAACGACTTAAACTAGATTAACATACTTATCAATAGAAAGAAGAAATTATGATTGACGAAATCTTAAAAATCTCAGAATGAACTATTTGATTGCAACTTGGATAGTCAACTCATGCAGACATGTACTAGAACAAACCAAGTGCCACTCAAAGGAATGATCAGTTGAATCATTGCAGAGCAACTAAATACAACAACTAGAACAAGTAAAACAATATGAAGATCAATCATATACATATACGTAATTTTAGAAAGCTAAGAAATTGCAGAATTGATTTTGATGGTAGACAGACTATATTTGTTGGTGCTAACAATAGTGGTAAAACATCTGCAATTAGTGCAATTATCTGGTTTCTGCAGAAGCAGAGACATGATAAATTTTCTACACGTGAGTTCACTCTGACAAATTGGGAAGCTATCAATAAATTAGCAGACAGTTGGTTTGAGAAGGAAAATCTCGACGAAAAACTATTGGATTCAGCAATTTGGGATAATCTTGTTCCTTCTATGGATATATGGATTGATGTAGAAGAGTCCGAGGCATATAGAGTATATAAGATTATACCCTCACTTTCTTGGAAGAAAGACCTTGTTGGAATGCGACTAAAATTTGAGCCACGTGATGTAAAGATACTTTATTCAGACTATAAGGCAGAAGTCATAAAGGTGAACAATCTGAAATCATCACCTCAATACAAGGAAACTCCTGATTTAGAGTTATATCCCAAGAATCTTCGAGATTTTCTGAATCATGGGAACAATCTCAGTAAATACTTTGAGGTGAAATACTATGTGTTAGATTCTGAGAAAGTTCAATTTAATTCTGATACAGTTCAAGTATGTACATCTCCTGCTATGGAAGAAAACCCTTTAGACAATTTAATCTGTATAGACAGTATTGAGGCGTTTAGAGAATTTTCAGATCCAGAAGGTCGTTCTGACAGTGAGATAGATACTCTATCAAAGCAACTTCAGAATTATTATAACAAAAACTTTGGTGATGACACACTTGTCGTAGCCGAGGATTTGAAGTTGATGCAAGATATTGTTAATGCTAATGCATCTTATGACATTAAGCTCCAAAAGTGCTTTAGTGTACCCATCAATGAACTTGCAAACATCAATTATCCAGGATTCCAGAATCCTTCAATCCGGGTCAAGAGTAACGTGAATATAGTTGATTCCATTTCACATGAATCATCCGTTCAGTTCTCCATACAAGGGAAATCAGAATTATCCCTTCCAGAGAAGTACAATGGTTTAGGATTAAGAAACCTTATATCAATGTACCTCAAATTGGTTCAATTTAGAGAACAATGGACATCAGTCAAAGATGATTCCAAGGAAATAAAGCCCATTCACCTTGTTTTTATAGAGGAACCGGAGGCTCACCTTCATGCTCAGGCACAGCAAGTCTTCGTTAGGAAAGCGATGGATGCTCTTACCAATGCAGATGACAATGCTGTTCTAAAAGCAAATCCGAACCTTAAGACTCAGTTGATTATCAGCACTCATTCTAATCATATAGTGAATGAGGTGGATATGAACAGTCTTAGATATTTCCGGCGTGACATCGATGAAAAGACTTCTATACCAATATCAAAAGTGATAAATCTCTCCAGAACGTTTGGAAAAGACGAAGAGGAAACAAAACAGTTTGTTACCAGATATATACGTCTTACCCACTGTGACATTTTCTTTGCAGACGCAGTGGTATTAGTCGAAGGGGCAGCAGAAAGAATTCTTGTTCCTCATTTTATCCAGCGTTTAGGTCTAGATAATCATTACATTTCAGTTATTGAGATAAATGGAAGTCATGCACATCGTTTCGAGAAGCTAATAGAGAAGTTGGGATTAACAACCTTAATTATAACAGACCTTGATGCTCAGGATGCTGATAGCCAAGCAACACTACCTAAAATAGGTCAAAACCAAACAACCAATAATGATACTATCAAGAAATGGCTTGGATTGGAAAAAATAGATGCTCTATTGTCTCTTTCAGAGGAAAAAAAGATTAAAGGAAATGTCCGCATTGCCTATCAAACTGGCATAAATGTCAAGTGGAACGATGACGTTGAGGTTGCAACCGTCTATCCATACACCTTTGAGGATTCACTGACATTTACCAATATCAATATTTTTAAAGCAGACGAGAAATTGAAGAAATTGGGTACAGCAACTACTTTCTACAATTACCTACATAATGAAGAATCATTAAAAGACTTTCACGAAAAGGTGTTTCGCTGCTTAGAAAACAAGTCAGGTGCAAAAGCTGAGTTCGCAACAACCTTATTGTTTGCAAAGCAGTTTGAAGAATTGCAGACCCCATCCTACATCAAGGAAGGCTTGCTATGGATTAATGAATGTTTGACATCGGTAACAAAAACAGAAGAAGATGGAAAATAATGTAGAACAGATTCTGGAATCGTGCATTTCTGATGGTAATCGTAAGAGTTTCTTTCTATTCGCGGGAGCTGGATCTGGAAAGACTTATACGCTTGTTCGACTACTGAACAAGATAAAAGAAAAGTGGGAGTCAAAGCTGAGTTCCGAAGGGAAGCATGTGGCTGTAATTACATATACCAATGCCGCCACCGATGAGATTATCAGTCGTTTGGACTATAGCCAATTGTTTCATATATCCACTATTCATAGTTTTATCTGGGATGTCATAAAACCATATCAACTTGACATTAGAAAATATTATATATCCTTTAAAGAAGAGGAACTTGGTGAAGTTATGGCTAAACTGGAAAAGGCTAAGAAAAAGGAAGGAAAAACATACGAGAGTAACTTGCAGAAATCAAAAGAGTTGAAATCAAAAATAGAAAAGGCTAAGGCAATAGAACGCTTCATCTATAATCCTAATGGCAACAACTTTGAATTCAATGCATTGAGCCATGCCGATGTGATTAAACTTGCAGCTAGAATGATAACAGAAAATCAGTTATTGCAAGAATTGATAGCACAGCAATATCCTTTCCTTTTGATTGACGAGAGCCAAGACACCAAGAGCGACCTTGTAGATGCTTTTTTTGAAATCGAAAGGAATTTCCAAGATATTTTTACCATTGGATTGTTGGGAGATCAGAAACAACGCATCTACACGGATGGGAAAGAGAATATCGTTGGTATTATACCTGAGAATTGGGAAAAGCCCGTTAAGATAATGAACTACAGATGTTCCAAACGAATCGTTAAACTGGCAAATTCTATAGGAAAATCTATAGATAAGTATGCAGAACAGAATCATAGGCAGGATGCCTCAGAGGGTCTCGTGCGATTATTCTTAGTTGAGGACAAAGACGGTTTGGATAAAACCCAGGTTGAGAATGTCATTGGTAATAAAATGGCAGAATTAACAGGGGAAGCAGAATGGAAATTGGACAAAAATGGTGTTAAGATCCTGGCCTTGGAACACATGATGGCAGCAAGAAGACTTGGCTTTGCAGAATTCTTTGATGCGATGAGAAAATCAGATAAATATGGACAAACTTTGCTTCAAGGCTTAGTTGATGATATGGATGTCTTTACGAAGTTATCGTTTCCTCTAATTGCCCATATCAAGAGTGGAGATAATGTGTCAGCACTCAATCTACTAAAGAGATACTCTCCATTAATCAATAGCTTGCCAGAAAAGGATGCATTCCATGTGTTCGATAAGTGTATTGAAAATGTAAGACTCCTTGTGGACCTATTTGAGCAAAATGTAAGCATACGTGAATTTGTCTCTTTCGTCTTTTCAAGTCATCTGTTCGAAGTTCCCAAACTACTAGTACAAGCATCTGAGATGTCAATGGAACAGTTGAACGTTGAGGATAAAGACGAATTAATATATAATTGGGTGCAAGTAATGAACTTGCCTATTAGTCAGATTTCCATATTTGATAATTACGTTAATAGAAAAACAATGTTTGATACCCATCAAGGAGTAAAAGGATTGGAATTTGACAGAGTTCTTGTCATATTAGATGATAAAGAGTCAAATGGTTTTTTGTTCAGTTATGACAAACTACTTGGTGTAAAGCCTTTGTCTGATACCGACCAAAAGAATATAGATTCAGGTAAAGACTCATCGCTAGAGAGAACCACCAGATTGTTCTATGTTATATGTACAAGAGCAAAAAAAAGTCTAGCTGTTGTCATGTATACTTCTAATCCGGAAGCAGCAAAATCAAAGGCAATCTCTAACGGATGGTTTGATGATGACGAGATAGAACTTCTTTAAAATAATTTCACATGCATATACCAGTTAAATTGCATATGTTATGCATAATAGGCTGCTTTGCCTTAGGCTGAATACTATTTATTTTAAGAAAATATTTAATTGATGTGGCAATATTGAATAATTCAATAATAATAACATCCAAATTGATAAATCAGTAACATGACGATTGAAAGCATTGCAAATTATTGCAAATTTACAAATTTGAAATTCGTTATTAAGCCAGATAACATCCTTACGTTTGACAATCCTGATATGATGTTCATCTCTGAGAATAACGAATTAATTGGTTGTATCGTTTCATCGGCAACAGAACAAAGAAACGAGAACTATTTACTGCGACGATTATTTCAAATCAGGACTCATTATCCAGAGGAGATGATGCTAATTGTCCTAAATCGTGAAAGTGTAAAAAACGAAGATCTTCTTAGACATTATTGCCATTTTGCTTCTGTTACTGATGATAAAATACGCTCTTTAGAAAATATCATTGGAGAATGTAAAAATAATAAGGATGTAGTTTCTATTACAAAAAAATTTCGACTTCAACTTACTAAGCGTTCTCATGAAATCCTCATGCAACGCCAAATGATACGAGCCAGAGAAAGAATAGGCGATGTAATTGTACCATCATGGGGGAGTGACAAAACTATGTCTTCAAATAAAATATATGCAATAGAGGATGGCTATTGTGTCAATCTTATGTCATCGAAAGACAACCATGTTTTGACCATCCTTAATTCTATGGATTATGATACCCGACAAAAGTATATTGGCTATAATAGGGATTATTATGGACTCCAGCGATTTGGCGTTATAAAAGGGAAAGTACGCGATACAAGAAAATATGAATTATCATTGAAGTATTCATATTTGGGCGTAAATTGTATTTTTGAAGATTAATTGCTATGGGGAAATTTGATACGATAATGATTTTATTACAACATAAGGCTTTGTCTACTGGACAAATAGATAGATACAATCATGTAGAAAATGAGTTCCAACAGTACATGCACTATACTATGCCTAAAGCACCACTTAAAAAGCGAGATGCACAGTTATATAAGTTTTTGCACTTAACTAGAGCTGCAGATACATCACTACGATTAATTGTGGAAGCTTTACAAATAGCTGGCTTTGATTGCCACATGAAAAGTTATCTTGAACATCTTACTGCTAAAGGACTGCACTCTCAGGACAAGGACAAATTCATTGATAAAGTTGTACACAATAGAAATAAGTTTGTTCATGCGGCAGACACATACATTACCAAGCAGGAACTTACTGCAATCGAACCTATAATTGCTGAAATGCTCCAGAAGGCATTGAACTGTAGGTAAATAAGTTGGGGGTATAATTGAACCGAATAACACAATACATTGATAACACCTCATTAAGAACTCATGTAGTGTCAGTGATGTCATTTGGCCTTTTGGTTGTATGTAGAAACAAATCTACATATTTGGGGTTATCTGAGATATTTAACAATAATTTAGGGAGAAAGTCAGAATTATTTGTTAGCAAACGAGTACAATACTCAGGGGCTATAGGCATATGAAATTTAATAGAATTGAGGCTCTTTTGCATGAAATTGAGTCGCACCAATAATTGGGGATGAACCATTCATTCTGGTGATACATTTACATATTATTTTAAAGAACGTGTCATTTTTGATTAACCTCTACAAATGGTATGTTTTTTATTATTGAGTGTACATTAATAAAGGTTAAAATTGTTAAATCTGCACAAATTCACATCCTTAAGACTTCCTCGATAGGACTTTTCTACCGTATTACATGCAACTCGCTGATTATCA
>JAGHSE010000169.1 GCA_018066015.1 Candidatus Colivivens equi | reverse complement strand
AAGAAATGCTCTGCTAACTAAATCGTACCAGCGAAGCTGTCTGAGTCGCCTCTGCGTGAGATAACAAAAAAGTCAACGCTAAGGGTACTTCGTGACTGTTCCAAGTAACGCTGGGAAGATGTCAATTATACTCTCCTGGGGAACGATAAAAAGAAAAAAAAAGTTGTTATCAATTAGTCAATGTCAGCGGATTAAACCAAAAACAACCAGAGTATGCGATGAGGATAATATTTTTTTGTGGGCTGATAAAAAAATATTACTATACCTTGCTTGTTTAATAGCTTGACCCGAGCGGGTGGACTACGCCAACCTGCGCTTGACGTCAAGCACAAGCTACGATGAAGATAATATTTTTTTGTCGACTGACAAAAAAATATTATCTTTGCAGGCGTTTTAGTAAAGGTGGGTTCTATAAATTCACCGAATAAGTAATAATTTTTCAAATATTGGTGATATCGTTCTTTTCAGCCCTTTTGGTCTTGTTTCGGCATCTTGCTGCTTTTCAGTCAGTCATGATGCCCGCATCACTCCTTCCTTCCGCACAGCAATCTGCTCGGAACAAACCTCAAAATCGCAAGAAATGAATTTATAGAACCCACCTAAAAAGGTGTATGCAGGATATTAGAAATATTGCAATCATTGCCCATGTTGACCATGGAAAAACCACATTGGTGGATAAGATGTTGATGGCTGGTAATCTGTTTAGAGATAACCAGCAGACAGGAGAATTGATGCTCGACAATAACGAACTGGAGCGTGAAAGAGGAATAACAATTCTTTCAAAAAATGTTAGTATCAGGTATAAAGGAACAAAAATAAATGTCATTGACACTCCAGGACACAGCGACTTTGGCGGAGAAGTTGAGCGTGTGTTGAATATGGCTGATGGTTGTATTCTACTTGTAGATGCCTTCGAGGGTCCGATGCCACAAACTCGTTTCGTGTTGCAAAAGGCTCTTGAAATAGGTCTGAAACCTGTTGTTGTGGTAAACAAAGTAGATAAACCCAACTGTAGGCCAGAAGAGGTATATGAGATGGTGTTTGACTTGATGTGCAGCCTTAATGCAAGTGAGGAACAGTTGGATTTCCCTGTAGTGTATGGAAGTGCAAAACAAGGTTGGATGGGTCCGGATTGGCAGAATCCAACAAACGACATCACATATTTGTTAGACACAATACTTCAGACAATACCTGCCCCAGAGTATCTCGACGGAACCACTCAAATGCTGATAACCAGTTTGGATTATAGTACATATACAGGAAGAATAGCAGTAGGAAGAGTTCATAGAGGTACACTGAAAAATGGTCAGCAAATTACAATTTGTCATAGAGACGGCAGTCAGGAAAAGACAAAGATAAAAGACCTCCACACCTTTGAGGGTATGGGACATAAAGTAGCCGACGAAGTATCAAGTGGGGATATATGCGCCGTAATAGGATTAAGCAATTTTGAAATCGGAGATACCATCTGTGATTTTGAAGAACCAGAAGCGTTACCTACCATCTCAATAGACGAACCAACAATGAGTATGTTGTTTACTATCAACAACTCTCCTATGTTTGGTAAGGAAGGGAAATTCTGTACTAGCCGACATATCCATGATCGTCTGCAACGCGAACTTGAGAAAAACCTGGCATTACGGGTAGAACAAAAAGAAGGAACGACAGATGCGTGGATAGTAAGTGGACGAGGAGTGTTGCACTTGTCTGTACTGATAGAGACAATGCGTCGTGAGGGATATGAACTGCAGGTAGGTCAGCCACAAGTAATCTTCAAGGAAATAAATGGTCAAAGATGCGAACCAATAGAAGAACTGACCATCAGTGTGCCTGAAGAACATTCAAGTAAGATGATAGATATGATAACCCGACGCAAGGGTGATATGATATCAATGGACGCAAACGAAGGTTGGGTCAATTTGGAATTTGAAATCCCATCTCGAGGTATCATAGGTTTAAGAACAAATCTGCTGACAGCCAGTCAAGGGGAAGCAATCATGGCACATCGTTTCAAGAATTATCAACCATATAAAGGTGATATGGAAAGAAGAACCAACGGCAGTATGATTGCGTTGGAAAGTGGGGTGGCTGTAGCCTATGCAATGGATCACCTACAAGATAGAGGAAAATTCTTTATCTTCCCTCAAGATTCAGTATATGCAGGACAGGTAGTGGGAGAACATGTGCACGAGAATGACTTGGTGATAAATGTGACAAAGACAAAACAATTAACCAATACTCGTGCTTCTGGTACAGATGAAAAGGCTCGGTTAGTCCCGCCTGTAAAATTCTCTCTTGAAGAGGCTTTGGAGTATATCAAGGAAGATGAATATGTAGAGGTGACTCCTAAAAGTATGAGGATGAGAAAAATAGTACTTGACCATCTTGCAAGAAAAAGATTGGAGAGATGAGTATTTTGGGTTAAGTAAAAAATGAGAATTGATTTATGAAAGTTTTTGCACATAATACGGGATGTTTGTGCAATAAAATAAAAAAAACTTTGTTGTTGCACTTATTTTTTATAAGATTTTTATAACTTTGCAACACAAAGCGGAAATAAATGTATGCCTCATATATAATATAAGGTATACAAAAGTTTATGGAAAGATAATAATTAATAACAAATAGTATTAACTTTAAATTTTAAAAATTATGTCTGAAATCGAACAAAGAGTAAAATCTATTATCGTTGACAAGCTTGGCGTTGACGAAGCAGAAGTTAAGCCAGAAGCAAGTTTCACAAACGACCTTGGTGCAGACTCTCTTGACACAGTGGAACTTATTATGGAATTTGAAAAAGCATTTGGCATAAGCATACCAGATGATCAAGCTGAAAAGATATCCACAGTAGGTGAAGCTATTCAGTACATTGAACAAAACGCATAATCAATAACTACATTCATGGAACTCAAACGAGTTGTAGTAACAGGAATAGGTTCTGTCACAGCGCTCGGTCTGACAGCTCCAGAGACATGGAAAAACATTAAGGCTGGCGTCAGTGGCGCTGGCCCTATTACCAATTTTGATGCCTCTAGTTTTAAGACCCAGTTTGCATGTGAGGTTCATGGATTCAAAGGTGAAGATTACTTTGACCGCAAGGAAGTCCGCAAAATGGACCGCTATGCTCAGTTTGCTATTATTGCAGCAAGAGAAGCAATAGCAGACAGTGGCTTGAATCTTGAAACAGCTGATAAGGACGAGATAGGAGTAATTCTCGGAGTCGGCATAGGGGGCTTGACTACATTTAGCGGAGAAATACAAGATTATGCAGCAACAAGAGAACAATTTGGACCGCGATTTTCTCCATTCTTCATTCCAAAGGTAATAACCGACATGGCATGTGGACTGATTTCAATTGAATTCGGTCTGAGAGGTCCTAATTATACCACATCATCAGCATGTGCATCATCATCAAATGCATTGATAGATTCGTTCAACCTAATCCGTACTGGTCAAGCGACCATGATGGTATCAGGAGGAGCCGAGGCAGCAATAGTTGACGGAGGTGTAGGCGGTTTCAATTCCATGCACGCATTGTCAACTCGCAATGATTCTCCCGAAACAGCAAGTCGTCCATTCAGTGGCAGCAGAGATGGATTCGTATTGGGAGAAGGTTCTGGGATACTGATTCTTGAGGAATTAGAACATGCAAAAGCTCGTGGTGCTAAGATTTATGCAGAATTGATTGGAGGAGGTTTGTCGGCAGATGCTCATCATATGACAGCCTCGCACCCAGAAGGACTAGGAGCAATACTTGTAATGAAACGTGCCTTGAAAGATGCGGGGATTTCACCTGAAGAGGTTGACTACATAAATGTGCATGGCACTTCAACTCATGTAGGAGACATTTCAGAAGTCAAGGCAATAAAAGAAGTATTTGGTCAACATGCTTATGAACTAAACATCAGTAGCACTAAGTCAATGACAGGCCACTTGTTAGGAGCTGCAGGTGCAATAGAGGCTATGTTCTCAGTTTTAGCAATAAAAGAAGACATTGTACCTCCTACTATCAATCATGACTCAGAGGATAAAGATCCAGAGATTGATTACGACTTGAATTTTACGTTCAATAAAGCCCAGGAAAGAACCGTTAATGTGGCAATCAGTAATACATTTGGTTTTGGTGGTCACAACGCATGTGTGGTTTTTAAGAAATATACAGAATAATGTTTCAAAAAACGTTAAGTAAGATACGGCTCTTTTTCCATAAGGAGAAGGAGCCTTTTTTAAGCCTTTACAATATTCTTGGTTTTTTGCCAGAAGATATTGCGCTATACAAAGAAGCCCTAAGGCATAAGTCATATCACGATGTCACCAAAGGAAATGCCAAGGTGAACAATGAAAGGATGGAATTCTTAGGAGATGCTGTGCTTGGAGCCATTGTTGCAGACATTGTGTATAATAAATATCCCAAAGAGCAAGAAGGATACCTAACCAATTTACGAAGCAAACTTGTGAAACGCGAGACCCTCAATAAATTAGCAGTGCAAATTGGTCTGGATAAGATGATACAACACTCTGACAAGATGGCATTGGCACATAACTCATACATGAATGGCAATGCATTTGAGGCATTTATTGGTGCCATTTATCTTGACAAGGGATATGAGACATGCAAGAATTTTGTCAGCCACAAAATACTTGAACAAATAGTCGATGTAAATGAAGTGGCTCATAAAGAAGAAAACTTCAAGAGTAGATTGATAGAATGGTGCCAGAAATATCAACTGGAATGTAATTTCAAGATAATCAGCGAGAAAAAAATGCCGCAACAAAATGCTTGTCAATTCTTGAGCGAGGTCGTGATAGAAGGTGTGAATTGCGGAAAGGGAACGGGATTCTCAAAGAAGGAAAGTCATCAGAAGGCTGCAAAGGCAGCAATGAAGCGACTGAAGAATGACGTAGGTTTTGTAAATTCATTATTTGACACAAGAAATAATAGAATCAAAAATAGTAAGCACTGAAGTGTCAGTTAAAAAGTCAACGCTGGGCGGATTATTTTTCTACGGTGTATGTGTGAAATAATATAACGGCAGCGTCAAGATTAACGACAACTAAGATTATTATAAAGTATGAATCTAACTAGAATATTATACCTCTTATACTTTTCAAAACGAGTAAAGGCAATAAGCCGATACGATACTCATGCAAAGAAGATTCAAAACTCTGTGTTGCTCAAGCTTGTAAAATCCGCCAAAGACACAGAGTGGGGAAGAAACCATGCCTATGCAGGAATAAAAACATACGAAGACTTTGCCTGCAGAGTTAATATAAATACCTACGAGGAACTCAAGGAATTTATTCAGCGCATGAGAGAAGGCGAGAGTGATGTGCTATGGAAGGGCAAGGTGAATTGGTATGCAAAGTCGTCAGGAACAACAAATGATAAAAGCAAATTTATACCAGTAAGTAGGGAAGGACTGAAAGATATTCATTATTTAGGTGGAAAAGACTGTATTGCCAGTTATCTGCATATCAATCCGCGTAGCAAGATGTTATCAGGTAAAGGATTGATACTGGGAGGTAGTCATGCACCAAACTTAAACACCCCAAATAGTCTGGTTGGCGACCTAAGTGCTATTCTGATAGAGAATATACCAAAGTTTATGGAGTTGATACGGGTGCCAAAGAAGAAGATAGCACTTCTGAGCGACTTTGAAGAAAAGCGCGACAAGATAGCCAAGGTGGCACTGAGGAAGAACGTCAGCAACATAAGTGGTGTGCCTTCGTGGATGCTGAGTGTACTGCATAGGATGATGGAAATAAAAGGTATAGATACTCTGGATAGCATTTGGCCTAATCTGGAAGTTTTTTTCCATGGGGGAGTTGCTTTTTCCCCTTATAGAGTACAGTATAAGAATATAATACGCAACCCCAAGATGCACTATATGGAGACATATAATGCAAGTGAAGGCTTCTTTGGCATACAAACAGATTTGGCTGATTCTGCCATGACTCTAATGATTGACTACGGAGTGTTTTATGAATTTATGCCAATGACTGAATTTGGAAAACCAAATCCTAAAGTCGTACCTTTATGGGAGGTTGAACCAGGAGTGAACTATGCAATGATAATCAGTACGAGTTGTGGCCTGTGGAGATATTTGATAGGTGATACAGTTAAATTCACCCAGAAGGATCCATATAAATTTATCATCACAGGACGTACAAAGCACTTTATCAATGCGTTTGGCGAAGAATTGATAATAGACAACGCAGAAAAAGGACTAGCACAAGCATGTAGCATAACTGGAGCAGAAGTGAAGGAATATACAGCCGCGCCAGTGTTTATGGATGGTGAAGCAAAGTGCAGACATCAGTGGATAGTGGAATTTGCGAAAAAACCTGATAGTGTTGAGGAATTTGCCACTATATTAGATCGCTCACTTCAGACAATAAATTCTGATTATGAGGCAAAGCGTCATAAGAATATTACTCTGCAAACGTTGGAAATAGTAGAAGCACGAGAAGGTTTGTTTGATGATTGGCTGAAAGGCAAAGGTAAACTTGGAGGTCAGCACAAGATACCACGGCTCAGCAACAGTCGTGAATATGTTGAAGAATTATTGAAGTTAAACAATTTAGATTGACAGTATTAACCAACAATTTAGGATAAGACATGAAAAAGGCTTTGTTTATATTGATGATAGTGGTGGTTGCCATTAATCTGGCATGTGCCAATATCGGTTCGCCTGATGGTGGACCATATGACGAAGAGCCTCCAAAGTTGCTTAGGACATCACCTAAATTTGGTTCTGTTAATTCTAAGACTACCAAAGTGGTTTTGGAGTTTGACGAGAATGTAAAACTCGAAAATGCAAATGAAAAGGTCATCATCTCCCCCCCTCAAATAGAGCCAGCTGAAATAGAAGCAATTGGAAAGAAAATTGTTGTAGAACTGCAAGACAGCCTTAAAGCTGGAGCGACATACACAATAGATTTTGCTGATGCCATTGAGGATAACAATGAAGGAAACCCAATGGGGGATTATGCCTTCACATTTTCAACAGGAACTACAATTGATACCATGCAAGTCTCAGGGTATGTGCTTGATGCTTCAAACCTTGAACCATTAAAAGGTGTTGTTGTAGGTCTGTATGCTCTAGGAGATGATAGTCTAGGGGTTAATTTCCCTGATAGTATAGTTAAGACTAAAGAGTTTGAACGCATCTCACGCACTGACAGCAAAGGGCACTTTGTGATAAAGGGTGTATCAAATGGCTATTATAAAGTTTTTGCAGTCAAAGATCAAGACCAAACATATACTTATAGCCAGAAATCAGAACAGATGGCTTATACTGACAGAATTCTGCATCCGTGGTCAAAACCTGATGTCAGAACTGATACTATTTGGCATGATTCCATACATTACGACTCTATTCAATATATCAAATATACACATTTCTATCCTGATGATATTGTTCTGACGGCATTTGCATCAGTGTATAGAGACAAACAGTTGCTGAAGACGGAACGTTCCCTGCCTGAATGCCTCACATTATATTTCACTGCTCCGTATGACACTTTGCCAATATTGAGAGGACTGAACTATGATGCAAATGATTTATTTGTCATTGACAGCAATGTAGATAAAGATACAATTAGATATTGGATTAAAGATACAATGATGGTTAATCAGGACTCGTTGATGACAGAATTGAAGTATTTTGCAACTGATACAACAGGAGGATTCGTGGAGAAAACAGATACCATCAATTTTGTCCCAAAATATAGCAAGGAAAAACGTGACAAGCAAGCTAAAATTGCTTATGAAGATTACGTAAAAGACTGGAAAAAAGAAAATAAAAAAGAACTGAAGGAAAACCCAGACTTGCCAATTCCGCCAATGCCCGAAAAGTATTTAGACATAAAATCAAAAAAAGCACAACTTGCCCCAGACCAAAACTTTACTTTTGAATTTGAAGAACCTATTGAAACTATTGTCGATTCTTTGATTTCATTTACTCAAAAAGTAGATTCAATTATCCAACCAGTAGAGTTTATTCTGCAACAAGATTCGGGTAATATCAAATCTTATACCCTATATGCAGAGTGGCAACCAGGAGAAGAATATGAGTTAAAAATAGACACAGCTGCTTTTGTCAGTATTTATGGTAAACGTGTAGCAGGGAAGACAATAAAAATATCAGTCAACAAACTGGATACTTACGGTACTTTGTTTATCAAATTGCTTCAGGCTGATTCATGTGCTGTCGTAGAACTTCTGGGAAGTAATGATCAACCAATAAAGCAAGTACATGCTATTGATAACAAGGCTGACTTCTATTTTATCAATCCAGGAACGTATTTTTTAAGGCTCTTCTATGACTATAATGGTAATGGTATTTGGGATTCAGGAGATTATGATGAAAAGTTGGCACCAGAACCTGTTTACTATTATCCGAAAGAAATTCCAATAAAAGCAAATTGGGAGATTAATCAAGACTGGTATCCAGAAGCAGTGGAATTGTTTAAGCAAAAGCCTGCCAAGATAACAAAGCAAAAGGCAGATAAGCAAAAAACTTCGACAAGAAATCGGAATAAAGAACGTTTAGAAAAGAAGAAAAATGAAAAAAAGAGAAGCAACAATAACTAGTCTGTTTTTTTTAATACTGATTTCTCTATCCGTGTCAGTCAGTAAAGCTCAATGTCAATATCCAAACAATGCATTCAATGCAGGTGAAGCTTTGGATTTTGACTTGTACTTCAATTGGAAATTCGTTTGGGTAAAAGTCGGTTCTACGCATTACAAAATCACATCATCAACATATAAAGGTCAAAAAGCACTCAAGACCGATCTTATATTCAAAAGCAACAAATCGTGTGATAAGTTCTTTCCTATGCGCGACACACTGGTCAGTTACTCTACTCCAGAACTAGTGCCACTATATTTCCGCAAGGGAGCAAGAGAGGGAAAACGATACACAGTAGATGAGGTATGGTATTCTTATCCAGGTAATGACACAGCTTCAATGCGAATGAAATATAAGGATCCAGATGGTGAATGGAGTGAGAAAAACATGCAAAGCGGAGAGTGTGTGAATGATATGCTTAACATATTAGCACTGGCGCGCTCAATGAATTTCTCAAAGTACAAAGTCAATCAGCGTACTACATTCAGAATGGTGACAGGAAAGAGATTGAGCAATCAAATACTTGTGTATAGAGGTAAAAAGAATTTCAAGGCTAATGACGGCAAGACTTATAAATGTCTGGTCTTTTCTTTGCTGAACGATAAATCAAAAAAAGAAACTGACCTCTTGCGATTCTATATTACTGATGACCAGAATCATCTGCCAGTAAGAATCGATTTTCATTTAGCTTTTGGAGACGCAGTAGCTAAATTCCTTCACGGAAAGGGTATAAGAAATCCTCAGACATCAATTATTTGAGATGTCAAAATGCTTATGATTTTATTGCCGTATTTGAATCCAATACTGACAGAAGCAGGATGTGACGAAGCAGGCAGAGGATGTCTGGCTGGAAGTGTGTTTGCCGCCGCCGTAATCTTTCCAAAAGATTATTTCAACGAACAACTGAATGACTCTAAACAACTCACTGCCAAACAGCGTTATTCTCTACGAGAAATAATAATACATGATGCTTTGGATTGGGCATTAGGGATAGTGACTGCTCAGGAAATTGATAAGATGAACATTCTTAGGGCAAGTATTACGGCAATGCACAGAGCTATTGACAAATTACAGATACGTCCACAACATCTGATTATTGATGGAAATCGTTTCAGTCCATATCCTGATATACCTCATACTACGATAGTGAAGGGGGATGGAAAATATCTTTCAATAGCGGCTGCATCAATTCTGGCAAAAACTTTTCGTGACGACTACATGAAACAGTTGCACCAAGAATATCCTCATTACGGGTGGAACAGGAATGCAGGTTATCCTACTAAAGAACATCGTCAGGCCATTAAGCAATTTGGTACTACACCTTACCACAGAATGACTTTTAATCTGCTTGGTGATACTCAGTTGGATATACCATTTGAATAACAACATCATACAAATTAGAACAGATACTATCATTCATTCAATGGCGTTATTTGTTAATTATC
>JAGHSE010000229.1 GCA_018066015.1 Candidatus Colivivens equi | reverse complement strand
GGTTAATTACAAAGAACTCGGTCTCGTAAACACTCGTGAAATGTTTAAGAGAGCAGTTGCTGGAGGTTATGCAATTCCAGCATTCAATTTTAACACTATGGAGCAAATGCAAGCTATTGTAATGGCTGCAGTAGAAACTAAATCACCTGTTATCATGCAGGTATCAAAAGGCGCTCGTAACTATGCAAACGGAACTATACTACGAAACCTTGCAAAGGGCGCAGTAGAATATGCAAAGGAACTCGGATGCGAAAATCCTGAAATAGTTCTTCACCTTGATCATGGTGACTCTTTTGAACTTTGCAAAGACTGCATCGATAATGGTTTCTCTTCTGTAATGATTGACGGTTCTTCTCTTCCTTTCGAAGAAAACATCGCTCTTGCAAAGAAAGTTGTAGATTATGCTCACCAATTCGACGTAACTGTTGAGGCAGAACTCGGTGTTCTTGCTGGAGTTGAAGATGAAGTTAGCTCTGCTGAATCTCATTACACAAAGCCTGAAGAGGTTATTGAATTTGCTACACGTACAGGCTGTGACTCTCTCGCTATATCTATTGGCACTTCTCATGGTGCACACAAATTCACTCCTGAACAGTGCACACTCGTGAATGGAGTTCTCGTTCCACCTCCATTGGCTTTCGATGTTCTCGCTGAAATTGAAAATAAACTCCCTGGATTCCCTATCGTACTCCATGGGTCTTCTTCTGTTCCAATGGACGAAGTCAACACTATCAACCAGTTCGGTGGCAAACTAGAAGCTGCAATTGGTATTCCAGAAGAACAACTCCGCAAAGCATCTAAATCTGCTGTTTGTAAAATCAATATTGATTCTGACTCACGTCTCGCAATGACTGCTGCTATTCGCAAACATCTTGCTGAGCATCCTGGAGACTTTGACCCACGTCAATATCTCAAGCCTGCTCGTGAGAATATGAAGAAAATGTACATTCACAAAATAGTAAATGTACTTGGCTCTGACGGAAAATTAGCAAAGTAACAAACATATTTGTAAAAAAAAGAGGAGAATGATTTGCCATTCTTCTCTTTTTTTGTAACTTTGCACCCGATTTAAAAAAATCTGGTTCGGTAGCTCAGCTGGATAGAGCAACAGCCTTCTAAGCTGTGGGTCTTGGGTTCGAATCCCAACCGAATCACTAAAGAGTATGCATAAGCATGCTCTTTTTGTTTTATTTTCTTCCCAATCAAAATACCTAGAAAGTATTCCTGAGGTAAATTTGAATCATAATAAATAACAGTAATTAATAAAGAGGTCATGAACGAACACGACCTCTTTTCTTATACACTTTATTTACCAAAGTGATCCAGATGGGATTCAAACCCATGACCTTCAGAACCGGAATCTGATGCTCTATTCAGCTAAGCTACTGGACCATCAGTACTTTATATAAGCACGATATTACTTTACTCAATCTTCAATACCAAGGTCTTTCAACACTAACACCGACTTCTTTTCTGCTATGTCACAACAAGTGTGGTATTCCGATGCGTCAGTCATATTGCCACCAACTTCAATATAGAACTTAATTTTTGGTTCTGTTCCTGATGGGCGGACACTTGCTTTTGTCCCATCTTCAGTAAAATATTGGAGTACGTTGCTAGTATCTGGCATTATGAGTTTTGTGACATTGCCTTCAGAGTCTTTTGCTTCCAGACTTCTAAAGTCTTTATAACAGATTATCTTGCTTCCTGCTAATTCTTTTGGTGGATTTGTTCGGTAGTTTTCCATCATCTGCTTGATTTCGTCAGCACCTGTTTTGCCTGGACGAACTACATTGACGGATTTGTTATATGAAAATCCATATTCTTTATATATATCCATCAATATTTGGTAAAGACTCTTGCCTTGATCTTTTGCCCATGCACATATTTCTGCTATGAGACAACATGCAGATGGACTATCTTTGTCACGACAAAAATCTTCTGCTAAGAACCCAAAGCTTTCTTCACCTCCACCTATATACTTCTTTTTTCCTTCGTACTGAGCAATTTCGTGTGCTATCCACTTGAACCCTGTGTAGCAATCACGCATTTCAATTCCGTATTTATCTGCTACTTTCTTTACCATTTCGGTTGTGACGATAGTTTTTACCACAAACTCATCACCCTTCATGAGATTCTTATCTACACGATTTTTAATGATATAGTATAAGAAGATGAGCATTGTCTGATTGCCGTTAATTATCGCCCATTCGCCTTTGTCGTCAACACAAGCCATTGCGATACGGTCAGCATCAGGGTCGGATGCGATTACCACATCTGCTTTGATTTGCTTTGCCAATTTGATTGCAAGTGTCAGGGCTTCTGCATTTTCAGGATTAGGACTGACGACAGTAGGGAAATTGCCATCCTTAATCATTTGTTCTGGTACGCAATTTACATTTTCAAATCCCCAAGATTTCAAAGCATGAGGTACTATCATCATTCCTGCACCATGTAGAGGAGTATAGACTATGCTCAAATCTTTTTGACGCTTAATAGCTTCAGGGTCAATAGAGAGTGTATGAACAGCTTCAATATACGCCTGATCAACATCTTTGCCTATGATAGTTATATATTTTTTATCTCCACCCGTCTTGACATCACTATATTTGCATTTGTTCACTTCTTCAATTATTCCCTTATCATGAGGTGCAAGTACCTGTGCTCCATCTTCCCAATAAGCCTTGTAACCATTATATTCGCGAGGATTGTGGGAAGCAGTAATATTCACACCACTTTGACAATGCAGATGACGAATAGCAAATGATACTTCAGGAGTAGGACGCATATCTTCAAACATATACACGTATATACCATTAGCAGCCATGATGTCAGCTACACGTTGAGCAAAAACATCAGAATTATTTCGACAGTCAACACCTACTACAATGCTAATTCTTTCACGATTAGCAAAGTTCTTTTTTAAATAGTTTGCCAAGCCTTGTGTGGCTGTACCTACAGTGTATATATTCATTCTGTTAGTACCTGGGCCCATAACACCTCGTAACCCTCCAGTTCCGAACTCTAATGTCTGATAAAAACTATCAATCAAAAGTGATTTATCTTCGTCTGCCATCATTTTGCTGACTGCATTACGAGTTTGCTCATCAAAAACTGATTCAGTGGCCCAAAAACGGGCAACATCCATACATTGTTGCAATAAAGGAGTATCCATAAATATATTAAATTTGTTCTTTGC
>JAGHSE010000423.1 GCA_018066015.1 Candidatus Colivivens equi | reverse complement strand
AGCTACGTAGAACGAGGGTTGAGGACTTTTTTACCTTACAATAATACTTAATAATAATATAATAATTGATGAATTATTCCCCCATTTCTCGAATGTAAGATTCTATTTGCAGTTTGAGGGGAGGGATATCTTCTGTTATGACAAGCCAGAGAATGTCATTATTAATACGGTAATAATCATGGACAAGAATATGTCGCATCTTCTCAATGAGTGCCCAAGGAGTCTCTGGATGGGATTGCTTGAATTCAGGAGTGAGCCGGAATATCGCTTCTCCGATTACCTGCACATTATATACAGTAGCATGCAAATGTAAAGGATCAGAAATCAACTGTTCCTTAGTTATCCCCGAAGTGAATTCTTCTACTCGGGCTATAGCAGATAAGACATGTTCCAATCTGCCTTTGTCTCTAAGCGGCTCTATCATATATTAGCACCTTATCTTTATTAGCAGTTTGCGAGGCAAAAGGCAGTAGATCTCCCTCTACGACGAGGTCAACAGGACGGTTCAGCAGTCGCTCCAAATCTATAATCATGGCAAAAAACTGTAATCCCATCTTAGTGCCAGGAACAAACGTGATCAGTATATCCACATCGCTATCAGCTCTTTCTTCTCCTCTTGAGAAAGAGCCAAACAACCATGCCTTTTCTATCGGTTTGGTCTTGAAATATTCCTTTATGATAGAACAAATACGTGTGTTCATAACTGAAAACTTATATTATCGACGCTGCAAAGATAGCGAGTTTTTGCGATGCTACCAAATATTTCCTTAAAAATCTTCTCAATACTATCTCTCAGGCCTTTTCTCCCCTCGCTACGTAGAACGAGGGTTGGGGACTTCGGAGAGGCACGCGCAACTTGAAAGTGAAAGTAAATAAAATCACCAGCGGCAACATAGATTTTGCTGCCGCTGGTGAAATAATATCAGTTATTGGGGTGGGGCAAAAAAACCTGTCCCTACTGACCCGTCCCTACTGACCCCTTGACATCTTGTTCTAAATCTGATATCATCTTTTTAATAGTGACTTGCAACGGAACCAGGTCATTCTTACAAATAGAGAAAATCTCAAAAGCATCGACATCAAAATAATGGTGTGCAATAATATCACGAGTCCCCATCACGCCTCGCCATGGTATCTCTGGATATTGTGAAAGCAATTCCTTATTTGTAATCTTATCAAGGTTCTTAATGCTTTCTCCGAGAGCTGTAAGTTTCATACAGACACCATCAAGAATCAATGTGCCCATCCACGAAGTCAGGAAATCATTTGGTTCATGGATTGACTCTGTTCTTTTAACGATAACATCTATTGCGATATCCAGTTTCTTGAGGATATCTACAACCAGTTCTTTGTCATACATAGATTCCCTCTTTAATGATTTTATTTAGAAGCATGGGATTAATACCTTCTCTAATGCGCACAAGATCAACGTTGACGCCAAGGAGGTCTTCGAGTTCGGCTTTTATTGAACCCATAGCAAACATCCCGTGCAAAGAACCCTCAATATAAACATCTATATCAGAATCCTCTGTTTGTTCTCTCCTGGCGACAGAACCAAATATACCCATCCTTTTCACACCGTATTTAGCAGCGCAAAGAGGCAGGTATCCGCGTAATTTTTGTAAGTATGATTCTGTTGTTCTCATATGATAAGATATTTTCCGCTGCAAAGATAACGAGTTTTTGAATATGCTCCAAATATTTGCTTAAAAATCTTCTTAATCCTGTCTTTTCGGCTCTCTTTGCCAATTCTTATTTCCGTCCAATTCGCGTTTCATTCTCGGTCATTTACGCCCACTTTCACTTTCAAATTCATCGCGCCTTGCCCCTCTGATTTCCCCCGAATCGTGGCTAGAGCTACGTAGAACGAGGGTTGAGGACTTTTTTACCTTACAATAATACTTAATAATAATATAATAATTGATAAGAATAAGAGCAAAAACGCCGAGAGGGAGAGGGAAAATCCTTCCGCTGCACTGGGAATGATGCGAGCAATTTGAAAGTACCGCCACGCCTTTGTGGTCGTGTCTTCTGACGAAACTCCGGTGGGGGCGCGTGCAATTTGAAAGTGAAAGTGAAAGTAAAAGAAAATCACCAGCGGCAACATAGATTTGCTACCGCTGGTGAGGGTTATTAAGTCAGGGTGTGACGGAGATAGTTATTCTGCTACAATTTCGATCTTAGAAATCGTTCCACTATTATTCTCAAGCGTAATGCCCGAAGTGTTTATATCAGTAAACGCAGAGCCTTCCGCATGGAATTCGTAAACGGTAGCAGTTGTTACATCAGAACGATCGAAAGTATTGTACTGACTGCTTATTTCTGTAAAATCCTGAACTGGACCTCCGGATCTTCCTGTCACATATAATTTGAACTGCACATAGTTCGAATTACCGTAGAAAGGAGTACCAACACTTGTAATCTTAATGGTGCAAGCAGTAGCTGTCTGGCAAACGGTTGAAGGCAAAATATACTTTGTATCTGATAGAAGTGCCGAAAGTGCATCGCCTGTATATGTAGTAGCTCCAGAAGGAGTAATGCTAGATCCTCCTCCTCCAGAACCGCCAGCTGCAACAACATGTACTGGAATCTTTACCTCAGTTTCTTTCCATAGTACAGGGCTGCCAACTGAATGCTTTACAATGATATTTGCATCGCCTGGAGACTTGATTTCAAGTCTATTGTAATTAATATTTCCGTTCACAGCAATAACGTCTTCATTATCGCTAGAAATAACAATACAATTCTTATCCCATGCGCCATTAGCACCAGTAACGTCAACATACAATTCTGATGTACCAACTGTTAAGGTATAAACGCCCTCCTGAGCAGTTGCACCAACAATAGAAGGTGTATAAACAGGAGTTGGATGAGTTACCGTGATCTCATAAGTCAAGTAAGTATCCTTGTGATTAGCATCACCTGGCATCTTAACCCACAAGAGGGCTGTACCCAAATTTGAACCGGCAGTAATAGTCACCTTGTTATTAGCATCACCCTTTGCTGCTGAAATGACAGAAGTGCTATAAGTACCGAATGTAAGCTTAGAGTAATCGCTATCGCCATCAATGGTAATAGTAAGTGTCTGGGTGCTATTCTTTTCCATTGAGTCATAACCACTAACCGTGATATCCCAAGACTGAGAACCGGTTACTGGAGTTGAAGGCTGCTCGGATCCACTACCACCGCTACCGCCAGGTGTTGGTGCAGGTACAACCTCTGGAATAGGATTCTTATAATATGCTGTAGCACCTGCTTTCTTGGCATACCATCCGGTCTCGTTGACATCGCCCGCCCAATCTTCAAAATCAGGATAGATATCACAGATAAATGTTCTCTCATCTGGCCAATCCCAACCTGGCTGAAGAATCAGAACCTCAGGAGCAGTATAGCCATCTTGCTTATAATGATAACCAATATTGTGGCCATTGTTATCAGCAGAATCATCTCCCTTGACAACATGAATGTTTACCAATTCTGCATACTCATTGATACTCTTATCAGCATCAACATCTGCCGCAATTCGGATAGCATTGCCAGCACCAGGATCATTGCCGGCATGTACATTCAAAGGTACAGATGTAGAAGAGCCGCTCTTGACGAGTCCGTGGATTTCACCGACTGGGCCGCCATTAAAGGTAACATTTGCTTCAAGTGTACCACCGGCGGCTAATGGAACCAGATAAAGGTCTGATTTGCCATTACCCTTATCCTCCTTGCGGAGACCGAGGACTACGTCATTGAAGTCATAATCGAAAGAACCACCTAAGTCCTCGCAAGCGATGATCCAGGTTGGAAATTCTGGGATGATAGGATTGATGACAGGAATCTCATCTTTCTTGAAAGAACCATTTGCAATGAACATCACATCATTAACATCGGCATCACCACGGAAACGCTGATCCTCCATTGCGAATACTACCTGATCATTATAACGGAATGAGGCAGCATGAGGATACTCATTAAACAGTTCAAGGTTAATTGATGAGATAGAGGTGATGAACTCATTATTACGGCTATCATTCACATTACCTATAATAAACAAACCGATCTTAGTGTCCTTAGGGAAGGTATAAGTACCTGTTGCTGCCAATCCATCAGCCCCCCAATATACGAGCTGAAAACGGGTACCTACAAGCTTGGTGTCCCAAATGCCTGTATCTTCATACTTGTTGCCATCAGATGAGCCAAGATTTTGTCCAGGCTGCCAAGTGGGAGATTTGGTTTGGAGAAGATTCCAACTAATCTCGTGCATGTCTTCATCGACCTTAATCTTGCCGCCTGTTGTTGACATATTCTTGACCATGACAAACTTAGGCATGGTCATGAACTCTTCTGGTGTAGGATTATCACCAGTGAAATAGAAGTAACCGAACTGATTGTCGTACTGAGTACCCTTGGCGAAGTAATCGAGATAGAAAGGACCATTCTCCTCCATTGTGAACACAAGATCCCTCTCAAAATGTGGACGCGAACCTTCTTTCATGTAGTTTACATGATTCTCGGCCTCCTTGAATACGGCTGGCTCACCATCTACTTCAGTGAAGAAATGAGCGATATCCTTATAATACCATTCTGGACGTTCATCTGCCGTATTAATTACATTATTGAGGTAATACACGTTGGTAAATGAGCCCTCTTTCAGATAATCGCCATTGACAAGATAAGTGACGTTGCCTTGTCCGTCTGCTGTTGAATAACAGCCATCGAGATACCAATTTGCCATGTCAGCCCAAGGACGAATCTCGGCTTTAGGTTCCTTTGACTTATCAAAAACCTGCGAAGAAACAATAGTTTGTGCATCTCCTCGTGTTACACGGCAAGGATCGGTAAGAATTGTAGCACGAGTTAACGAAGGGCAGATATTGACCTGACCATTAACAATCTGGAAGTTGCTCTTCAGCGAATAATAGTCTTTGCCATCATTTATACGTGCAAAGATCTGCTTGGTTCCCTTGACAACATCGAACTTTAAGGAAGCCTTGCCGTTAACGATCTGACGCTTGGCAATAATCATAGGTTTGCCACCGATTGGATCACTATAGTAAATCTCAAGCATACCATCCTCGACACCAGATACATTAGCAGTGACCTGCTGTGCCATTGACCAATCCTGGTTTGGATCAATTTTTCCGAAAGTGTCTTCGAAGTGTTTTGCGTAGGCGGCTTTCTTGATTTGTCCTTCGTCGAAACCGCCATCATAGTCCTGACATGAAGCCAGGGCAACGAGAGAGAGGCAGGCCATGAGCCCGCGAGAAAGAGTTTTGTTCATAACGTATGATAGACTTAAAATAATTTCAGAAATTTCTACTACATCAACTTCAGAAAAAAGTGTGCAATTTGAGAAACAGAGAAATTGGGTTTGTGTTTATAAATGACTGTGCAAAGTTACTAACTTTTTAAATATCAGGCAAGAATTAGGTGAGAAAATAATAAAAAAAGTAGGGAAAATAATAGAAGGCCTAAAAAACAGGGGGGTGAGATTGCAAAATAAAATACCCAAAATATACAATAAGGCAAAAAAAATAGGAGGCGGGACCTGGGGTCTCGTCTCCATCGGGGTTTGATTAAACCGTTTGTCTGAAATTACTCAGCAACTGCAGCAGCGCAAGAGTCAGCGCAGCAAGAGTCAGCACAGCAAGAATCAGCGCAGCAAGCCTCAGCAGCCTCAACTACCTCCTCAACAACTGCCTCTGCCTCCTCAGCTGGAGCCTCAGCCTTGTTACCACCACATGATGCGAAGCAAACTGCAACCATAACACCTGCGAAAAGAACCAAATTCTTCATTGTAATAAAAAATTAAATTGTTTATAAATTTACCTTAAATTTCGAATAACCATTCTGGCGGATTGACCGCCATTTGCACAACGGGGAAAGAAAAATCTTTCGTTTTGCGCTGCAAAGGTACATTGTTTTTTGGTAGCATATCCTTTAAACAATAATTTTTCTTCAAAAAGGATTGAAAAATATGCATTTTATGAGCGATTGCTAAGTGTAGATTTAAAAATTAAGGTTTTAAAACAATAGATTACGCAGGATAAGCGAAAAATGTCAATAAGTGTTAAGACTCGCAGGGCATTTGTGAAATAATGCACTTCCTAAAGAGCACGCTGCACAAACAATAAACTAGCGACAATAACGTTATTTAAACATGAATTATCATAAATGGTCATTAATTTTTCAAAAATAATTTATGATTCCATTTATGACAATTTATGGCTATTAATGTTAAGAATGTGATAAATGCGAAATAAGATACAGATTCTGCTGACGACGCTGGTGATGATGCTGACGCTGACGGGCGCGGCATGGGGCCAGAAGCAGAAGCTCAGGAACCTCCCCTACTACGACCAGCGCCTGCTGCACTGGGGTTTCTGCCTGGGTGCGGACATGACGGACATGATCATCACTCACTCGGGAAGTGCGAGCGGTGAGGGTTGGTGGGCGACGTGTCCGGACGTCAATCCGGCGTTCATGGTGGGATTGATGGGTGACTTGGCCATCACGGAGCATCTGAACCTGAGAGTGTCGCCAAGCATCCACTTCCAGGAGAGGAAGGTCAGCTTCCGTCGCGAGGT
>JAGHSE010000078.1 GCA_018066015.1 Candidatus Colivivens equi | reverse complement strand
CCCTAATACTTATGGACTGCCTGTAATCGAGTTCTTGGCAGGTGAAAAGATGGAATATGCTCCAATGAATGTCGGTGTCATTCTTTCTGGTGGTCAGGCTCCTGGTGGACACAATGTTATCAGTGGTCTCTTTGATGGAGTAAAATCACTCAATTCTCAAAATAAGTTGTATGGTTTCCTTATGGGACCAGGCGGACTCGTTGATCATAAGTATGTAGAATTGACATCTAACATTATTGATGAATACAGAAATACTGGTGGGTTTGATATAATAGGTTCAGGACGTACTAAACTTGAAGAAGAAAGTCAGTTTGAATCTGGTATCAAAATTTTACGCGAATTGGGTATCAAGGCTCTTGTTATCATTGGTGGCGATGACAGTAATACTAACGCTTGTGTTTTAGCTGAATACTATGCAGCAAAACAATATGGTGTTCAGGTTATTGGTTGTCCTAAGACTATTGATGGTGACTTGAAGAACGAACAGATTGAAACTAGTTTTGGCTTTGATACTGCGTGCAAGACTTATAGTGAGCTGATTGGTAATATTCAAAGAGACTGTAATTCTTCTCGCAAATATTGGCACTTCATTAAATTGATGGGACGAAGTGCAAGCCATATTGCTTTGGAGTGCGCACTTCAGTGCCAACCAAACATTTGCCTTATCAGCGAAGAGGTAGAGGCAAAGAATATGAGCCTTGATGATATTGTTACTTACATTGCCAATGCTGTTGCCGAAAGAGCTAAGGACGGAAATAACTTTGGTACTGTTCTAATTCCAGAAGGTCTGATTGAGTTTATTCCTGCTATTAAGAGACTTATTTCAGAACTTAACGACGTACTCGCTACTGATGAAGCTAAGTCTGTTGCAAGAGATGCTCAGGTAGATTATGTAAAGAGTCATATTTCTCCTGAAAATCTGGCTATTCTAAATTCTTTGCCTGAGGATGTCGCTTTACAATTAGCTCTTGATCGTGACCCTCATGGTAACGTGCAGGTATCACTCATAGAGACTGAAAAACTCCTCTCAAGAATGGTTGCTGCTAAATTGGATGAATGGAAGAATGAAGGTAAATTTGTTGGTAAGTTTACTGCCCAGCACCATTTCTTTGGTTATGAAGGTCGTTGTGCTGCGCCTTCTAATTATGATGCTGACTATTGTTACAGTCTTGGATTCAATGCAAGCCGTCTAATTGCTAATGGTAAGACGGGATATATGTCTATTATTCGTAATACTACTGCTCCTGCTGCTGAATGGATTGCTGGTGGTGTGCCTATCACAATGATGATGAACATGGAGAAGAGAAGCGGAAAGATGAAACCTGTGATTCGCAAGGCATTAGTTGAACTTGATGGCGCTCCATTTAAGTTCTTTGCTAAGAATAGGGATGAATGGGCTAAGAATACTTGCTATGTTTATCCTGGGCCTATTCAATATTTTGGTCCTTCTGAGGTTTGTGATCAAAGCACTAAAACTCTCATTCTTGAACAGGCTTAATGACTAGAAAGAAACGTAGAAATATTTTAGAGTCGGTCTCCACACTGCAATTACTGTGGGGACTGGCTTTTCTCGTTCTTTTTATCATTATTCTGTATTTTTTAAGTCCAAGTATTCGTATTTGGCAAGCACGCCATTCGCCTGTTATTTTCCCGTTAGGAACGGTGAGAGGTATTGACGTGTCGCATTATCAAGGAGAAATTGATTGGGATGAAGTAGCGCAAAGTGATTTGGACGGTGATCCCGTAGCTTTTGCTTTTATTAAGGCTACTGAGGGCAAAACTATTTTGGATGAGTATTTCATGTATAATTTCTCTGAGGCTCATAAAAATAATATTATTCGAGGAGCATATCATGTGTTCTCCTCAAAAAGTTCAGCTCAAGAACAGGCTGATTTCTTTTGTAATGTTGTTGATTTGAAAGTAAGAGATTTGTTCCCTGTTCTTGATATCGAAACTTTAGGCAGATATTCTCCTAAAGAACTGAGGGAGGGAGTACTGGATTGGATGAATATTGTGGAGAGACATTTCGGTGTCACACCTATTTTATATACTTCGTATAGCTTTAAAAAAGACTACCTTAGCGGACCCGAATTTGATAAATATCCTTACTGGATAGCTCACTACTATGTATCAGAACTTGAATATCAAGGTAAATGGATGTTCTGGCAACATACTGACAACGGAGAACTTAATGGCATAAAAGGACTTGTGGATATTGATGTCTTTAATGGTAGTTTCTCTGATTTAATGTGCCTGACTATTACTAAAGATCATATTAAGGCAAAAGAAAACCGTAAAGGTTATAAACATTGGTGAGAAT
>JAGHSE010000203.1 GCA_018066015.1 Candidatus Colivivens equi | reverse complement strand
ACAAATCCTTTTCAAGAGAGGTGACATCCGTGACTTTTATAACAAACCTGAGGTTCCCATCGATGTTCCGGAGGATGGCTCCGTCAGGCAACTCACTTTATGGTAAAATTTCTCCGGACAGCAATGATGCATATTATAAAAGTGCTCCGCGTTGTCCTTATTGTGGGGAGGAAAAAGTATGTGGAACAGCCGATATGGTGACAGCATGGATATGTGAATTATCCCTAGAGTTTGGCTCTGAAATAGCTGTTCAAATTGACAACTATCCAATTACCAAAGCATCAAAGTTGAAAATTTCATATGCACAACACACCCATAGAACCGGCTATTGGATTGTGGATTTACCAGTATTTGACTATAGAAGCACAATCCGGATTGGAAATATGTCATTCACTGGAAAAGAGTTTATTAAGTGGATAGATACTATAGCATCAATGGGTATTAAAAAAATGAATTTATTTTGGTGAGAATTATGGGACTAACTATTATAGACAATCACAACATCTATCAGAAAGATGTTATCGGCAATGTGCGGAAAGCGCAGGAAGACAGCCACGATATCGCTGCTTTGACTCCCAACGGCGATGTGTTTGTGGTTTGCGATGGTATGGGAGGACATGTCGGTGGCAAACAGGCTTCATCCATTGCTGTAAAAAGCATCATCGATTACCTGAAGAAGGAGAAATACCCTCAGCCGACACAAGCCCTCAATGAAGCGTTGCAATTTGCCAATATGCAGATCTTGGGTTATGCCAATGCACACCCAGAACTTAAAGGAATGGGTACAACGGCTTGCATTGTTTTACTTCAAGATTCTGAAGCTTATATTGCCCACGTAGGCGATAGTCGCATATATTTATACCTAGGGAAAGAAAAGCAGCTACATCGTATCACGAAGGACCATTCCTATGTCCAGACTCTTGTTGATGCCGGTCAAATAACAGATGAGGAGGCAGAGCATCACCCCAATAAGAATCGAATTTTAAAAGCATTAGGGATAAAACCAGATTTGTCACCTACATTCAATAAAGTACAGCCCAAGAATGGAGATGTGTTCCTTATATGCAGTGATGGTCTCAGCGGAATGATATCCGATTCAATAATTACAGATGTCCTATCGCAAAAGAATGAAATTGCGGAAAAGGGCGATGCCTTAATCAATCTTGCGTTGGAAGCCGGTGGAACTGATAATATCACAGTGGAACTGATTCAGATTGCAAATAGCCCACACACGAAAAGTCAGTTCAGAAGTTTCAATCCAAAATCAGGCGCCAGCAGTCCAAAAACACCAATGATAAAAAAGATTCTGATTATCCTTGGTGCCATTATCGTTTTAGCACTATTCAGTGTGTTGGCAAATAAACTAATTCAAAACAAACGGTCTGAGAATCAATTGCAAGACCTAAAAAATCAGATTGAAAGTGTAGAGTCAAAACGTAATTCATTGCAGAAAAAGTACGACGAGAAAAAAACAGGCCTTGGAGAAATAGAGGAAAAAATGAAAGAGAGAGAGGATGGTATAACGAAGTCATCTAACGAAAATAGCCGTAAAGTATATGAAGGACAGCTGAAAAATTTACAAGCAGAAAAACAGGTTCTTTCTGAAGGAATCGAATCAGATTCTATCAAATTGGCTTCTTTGAAATCACAGATTGACAGTCTAAATAATGAACTCAAAAAATATCAGCAAAATGAGAGTAATAACAATAGGAAGAGGTCCGGGAAATGATATCGTCATTCAAGATCCAAAAGTTTCGAAAATTCATCTGCAACTGGTCTTTAACGGCAACATCTGCTCTGCGGTTGACTTGAACTCAACGAATGGCACATACGTAAATGGGGAAAAAATAACGGGAGAGGTATGTTTGCAACCCAATGATACAATCCGTATAGGTGATACAATGTTGCCTTGGCAAACATATCTAAATCCAGCAACAGATTCTAAAGCTGTTGTACCTTCAATAGATGCATCCTCAAAGCATAATAGAAGGAATTTGTGGATTGCATTATCTGTGGCAATTGCCATTATTCTCGGAGGGGCAGCATTCGGCTTATATTATTATAACCAAAGTAAGGAGAAAAACGAGGCTCTTGAGAAGATCAATAAAGATAACGAATCTCGTTTCAAGCAGGAAACAGAGCAAAATGAAGAAAAGAGACTTCAGGAAAAAGCTGATGAGGAGCTATACAGGCAAGCTTTAAGAGAAGATCGCGATAACAGTAAAGAACTGGCCGAAAAGAAAGCCCGAGAAGCAAAAGAGGCAAACGATGAAAAAGTGAAAGCCCAAAAGGCTGCTGAAGATGCTAAAAAAGATGCATCAGTAGCAAAACAAATGGCAGATGAGGCAGATAGGGCTAAAACGCAAGCTCAAAATGCGGCAAAACAGGCCGAACAGGATAAAAATAAGGGTATTCAAGATGCTCAAGATAAGGCAAGCAAGGCTATTTCTGAAGCAAATGAGAAGGCAAAACTGACAGAGCAGTTTTACGAAGAATATTCCACAATGAAGCAGGATTTTGCGAAACAGGTTTGTAATAGACTTGGGAAGGAAATAACCAAAGAAATGGGAGACGCAAAAACTGTGCTTAAAGGTATATTCACTCAATTCGATAACAAGGGTAAACGGACTGTTATTGACGCAATTATGTATGTGAAGCTGAATCCTAGAGGAGAAAAACTGAACTCTGCGGAAAAAGATACTACAGTGGTAATATCTGCACCTAAAGATACCTCATCTGCAAAATAGAGATGAACGAATTCCCTCAAATACCGCATTATCATATTGACCACTTGATAGCGGAAGGTGGAACCGCCAGGGTCTATTGGGGAATAGACTTGCGTAGCGGTTTCCCCGTTGCCATCAAAGAACTGAAGATACGCCATTTTAAGAATTCAGTCATACGTGATAAATTCAAGCAAGTGGAAACTCAATTGTATCTGTATATGCAGCATCCGAATATTCCAAAATTGGTGGATTTCATTGATATGCACGAACGAGAGCAATTGTATATCGTAATGGAATTTATTCAGGGAAAGAGTTTGGAGCAATACATATATGGGGAAGTTGGGTTGATCCCAGAGCAGAAAGCACTGCCAATGTTTTTGGAGATACTTGATACCGTGGCATATTTACATCGCAACGGAATTCTGCACTTGGACATTAAATCGAATAATGTAATGATTCAACCTAACGGAAGAATCAAGTTGATTGATTTGGGCATTGCTTCCCGTATGAGTGATGCGAGCAATAGTACAGGATTTGGCACGCCTGCATATATGCCACCTGAGCAGTCAGAGAAAGGACAATGTGGCCCATATACTGACATATTTGCCTTGGGTATTATGTTGTTTGAAATGCTGACTGGCAACCTGCCATTTGGGGGAAATAACACAAGTGAGATAAGGAACAATATCAAATTTGCCCCTACACCTCAAATGAAAGATTATTACCCTTTCATTAATTTGGATTTACAAATTATTGTTGAGCGAGCATTAGCAAAAGACCCTATGTACAGATATCAGTCATGTGACGAATTTGCAAGCTTTATTAAAGATTATATGAATAAGTCTCACCACGGTAAAAAATGATAGCAGAAACTCAAATATACAAAGAACTACAGCCAGGCTTCTCTCTATGTGATGGAAAATATACCATTGAGAAAAAGATTGGAGAAGGCGGATTTGGTATTACATACAAAGCCATTCAAAGCGGATTAAACAGGACTGTATGTATAAAAGAGTACTTCCGGGAGGGAAAATGCTACAGGAATACTCATTCCCGAACAGTATATGCTCAGGGCACAAGCGAGGAAGTTTATGAGAAATATAGACAGGCATTTGTCAAAGAGGCTAAAGTATTAGCTAGTTTGCATCATCCGAATATCGTCGAGATAATAGACGTGTTTGATGAAAACAACACCTCGTATATGGTTATGACATATATCGAGGGCAAGAGCTTACAGTCTATAGTTGAAGCACGTGGAAAATTACCGTATCCTGAGACAGTGAATTACATCGCGCAGATAACCAATGCTGTCGGATATATTCACGAACACCATATCCTGCATCGTGACATAAAACCGGATAATATCATGATAACCGCTGACTATAAAGCGATTTTGATTGATTTTGGTTCTGCACGAGAATTCGAACAGGATAAAACGCAAGTTCATACATCAATGTTGACACACGGCTATGCGCCTACAGAGCAGTACACGGCAAATAGCAGAAAGGGCTCGTATACAGATATCTACGCAATCGGTGCCACGATGTATTTCGTCCTTACAGGACAAGTCCCGACAGAGGCAGCGGCACGCTTGACAGAACCTATGGCTGCACCCAAAGACCTGACCCCAGACATTCCGGATGAAGCTAACCGTACGATTCTCAAAGCTATGCAACTTAAAGCTGAGAATCGCCATCAAACCGTACAGGAATTTATGGATGATCTCCGCAATATTAGGCCATCTGTTCTTGTTGATGAAACAATTGGTAGCTCGACGTCAACGAAAAAACTACGGAAGATATTAATAGTTGCCGGTGGTGTTATTATCGCTCTATTGTGTTTTTTGGTCTTTAGACCTAAGAAAATTGTCAAGGCTGATAATTCATATAAGGATTACAAAACATATGATTTTACTGGGATGAATGCATACCCTATGATAAAAGTATCTGGGGGAACTTTTGTTATGGGAAGCAGTGAGTCTGGAGATGAGGATTGTCCTCCTCATAATGTAACTGTGAGCGATTTTTATATTGGACAGTTTGAAGTATCCCAGGAATTATGGGTTAGTATTATGGGGAACAATCCGTCTGCATATCAGCCCAAGGAAAGACGAGATAGCTTGCCTGTTGAAAATGTTAGTTATGAAGATATCCAGCTATTCATCAAACAGTTAAATAATAAAACGAGCAAATCTTTTTCACTGCCAACCGAGGCACAATGGGAATATGCTGCAAGAGGCGGCAGAAATAGTTCAGGAAACAAATTTTCCGGAGTGAAGTATCCTAATGAAATATGGTTTGATAAGGATCATCCTTTCCATATTAGGTTCGCGCCATCAATTAACGAACTTGGTATTTATCAAATGAGTGGCAATGTGGCAGAATGGTGTTTGGATTATTATAAGTCCGATTACTATGATATGTCAAATGATAGTATTGATCCATTATGCGACCAAAAAGGGAAATATCATGTAATTAGAGGAGGTAGTTTCTATGATAACTCTCCAGAATGTTTAACGGTATACTACCGTGAGGGAGATAATTCAGCGAGAGAATACATCGGGTTCAGAATGGTATTGAATAAAGAATAATAAGTTATTAC
>JAGHSE010000193.1 GCA_018066015.1 Candidatus Colivivens equi | reverse complement strand
GACTAAAATAAGACTTTAAGTTTCTTAAGTTCGTATATATTTGATTTTAAACGTAAATGCCCGTAAATTTTATTCTTTTTATCTCACGCAGAGGCGTCTCAGCCAGCTTTGCTGGTACGATTTAGTTAGCAGAGCATTTCTTACAAAACAAGTTTTGCAGACCTGCTCTTCTAACAAAATCTCGCCCATCTGTGATGTGCGCTGAGACTTTGCAGAGAGAGCAGAGAGACGCAAAGGCTTGCTTTGCAAGCCGTTCCAAGGAGCCTCACTCTTTCCCTTCAATAATGATGAATATCTGTTTATTTGCACTCAATATGTTCTTTTTCCTTCTTTGCGTCTCTCTGCTACCTCTGCAAAGACTCAGAGTACATCTGTAATGTACTGAGATTCACAGGGTAGCATAGTGTAGAAATTTTCAACGAACCGAAACTTGTTCATCGAACATTGCGTTTATAGTCATTTGTAGGTTGGCGCAGTCAACCCAAATGGGATAAACTATCAAGCAATGCGAGGTAATGCAGAGCCAAACTTGTTTGAACTATGCTGAGGTGAGGCTGAAAATTCATTTGGTGTTGAAATTTTGTGCAAAGATAATAAAAAATATTTTATACAGAAACGAAAAGGCTTAAATAAGTTTCGTAATACTGCGATGCTATTATTGCTGGAGCATAAGTATCAAGAACTTTTTGTCTTGCGTGTGTTTTTAAATGTTCACTGTCTGTATGTTGCATTGTCCAGTATATTCCGTTCTTCAAATCTTCCGTATCTGCATATTGAGCCACATAACCATTTAATTTGTGGTCTATCATCTCTGGTATTCCCCCTGTATTGAATCCTACACACGGAACTCCACACGCCAGTGCCTCCATTATGGTATTAGGCAGATTATCCTGAAGTGATGGTGTGACATACATATCTACTGCATTGTAGATTTCGGATAGTTTAGTTTCGGATGATGTATAATCAATATAATGTGAGATTCTCTGTATCACATCTGTTTGTCCGTTTTTAGTTTCTTCAGCCTTACCTCCCAACACTACTAGTCCTATCCTCTCTCTTAATTCTGGATATTGGTTGAGCATGAGCAATATGGCTTCGTAAAGGTAATTGATTCCCTTGCTTAGATCTGTAACCCTTCTTGAAGAAAAGAGGATGAGATATTTCTCGAGGGGTAGGTTCAGCCCCTTGCGAGCCTCAATCTTATTTCCTGGAGCAAAGATGTCCGTATCAAGTGTATTGGGAATACTTATTATTTTATGACCTTTTGTCAGTGCGCTACGACTTGCTTGATTGCTTATCCACCTGCTACAACCTACGAAGGTAATCTTGGCAGATGAATAAACCTTTGATTTTTTATCAAACACTCTTGTGGTCAAATCCCTCATAAATGGCAATATTGGTTTATGGTCAAATAAACCACAGTGTTGACAACGACTGTGAAATTGGGTACAAGTTGTGGTATTGTGACACACACCTGTAAACGGCCACATATCGTGCATGGTCCACACTACGGGTTTACCGCTCTGTAATATCTTTCGTATAACATCGAGTGAGAGCATTCCTTGGTTTATCCAGTGAAGATGAACCACGTCAGCCTCTTTAAACTCCTTTGTTTTAGTTATGTCGGTACCTGTATTAGCAATTGAGATAGAGAACATATTATTCTTGCTGAAACCATTATGTATAAAGACAACCAGACATTCTAATGCCTTGCGTAATTTTGCCTTCAAACCTCTTTCGGCAGACAAAAACGTAACTTTTACATCTTGTCCCTTTGTTGCCCGAATAGCTTTCGCAATTCTCTGTGCGGCTATTGCAGCTCCACCCGTTCTCTCTGATGTATTGACTATGAGTATTTTCATTTTATTTTTTATTTTTAAACGTAAATTTTTTACCACGAAAAACACGAAAATTTGCGAAAATTAAGTCATTACTGATGGGAATGCTCCCATCATAATGCCTTATTCTGTTCCAGCATTTTCGGCCTCACCTCAGCATAGTTCAAACAAGTTTGACTCTGCATTCGGTTCGTTGAAAATTCACTTTGTCGGAATTTCAGTTCCAGCATTGCATTTTGTCGTCATTTGTTACCCATGTAACTTGTAACTTTTGTAACTTTTGCAACAAAAGCATAGCCACTGAGTGTAGCTATGCTTAGATGCTGATGTGGCGATTAAGACGCACATCTTCATTTATGTTCTTTTCATAAAATAGTAGTTGTTTCTGCTTTGTGAATTCCTTCAAGTTCGAAATCGACTAATGTACTAAGCGAAGCATTCATTTCAATACTTTCAAGGGCTTTTGCAAAGCAAGGTGCAATGCTGAGTTGCTTCACCTTGGAGCAATGTTTCTTGAATGGAATAGAATCAGTGAATACAATTTCTTCAAGTGCTGATTTCTCTATTCTTTCTGATGCAGGATCACTCATGATACAGTGTGTAGCAACTGCTCTTACTGAGTTGGCTCCAGCTTCCTTCATCATGTTAGCTGCTGTAGTGATAGTCCCCCCCGTATCTACTAAGTCATCCACAATGACCACGTCTTTACCTTTTACATCACCGATAATTTGCATTGATTCAATAACATTTGCCCTGGCACGAGTTTTATTACATAGTACAAGTGGCGCATTGAGCTTTTTGGAGAATAAGGCAGCTCGTTTAGATGCTCCTACATCAGGGGCTGCAATGATGAGGTTTTTCAAATGGAGTGATGCAATATAAGGAACCAATACTAAAGAACCATAAAGGTGGTCAACTGGTATATTTAAGAATCCTTGAATCTGATCTGCGTGTAGATCCATAGTGATAAGTCGATCTATTCCTGCTACACTAAGCATGTCAGCTACAAGTTTGGCACCAATTGGCACTCTTGGTTTATCTTTTCTATCTTGTCGGGCCCAACCGAAATAAGGCATGACAGCTATGATTCTATGTGCTGATGCACGTTTGGCGGCATCAACCATCAGCAGTAGTTCCATTAAATTGTCAATAGGAGTAAATGTGGATTGTACCAAGAAAACATCACACCCTCTTACAGACTCTTCAAAACAAACCACAAATTCGCCATCAGCAAAGTGATTGACACTGCATTTGCCTAATGGACATCCTAGTGCATCACAAATGAGCTGTCCCAAATACCTTGATTGAGTCCCGGCAAAAACCTTAAACTTATTGTTTTGTTCCATTTGTTATAAATATTATATATTGATTGTTTAGAGAATTGATTAATTTTATTGTGAAAATAAGCTGCACTATCCGCATGCTTTGCGAATTTTCCTAAAAATGTCTATTAGCACTTTATAGTTGTTGGATTGGTGGAAATCAAACTGGTTCCATAATAAATCTTGCACTACGATTGCCCCAAAACCTGCATCACGAATTTTTTTGATTTCTTCAATGGAGTGAAGTTGATGTGCTGCTACCTTTGAGTCAATTACACCAGCCATTTTATAACGATGTAGTGTCTCATCGTTAATGTCGTTAGCAATGACATAGTTAGCTCGCTTTTTCCAGTAATCTATTTCCTCTATTGTATAACAAGTTCGAGTATAAAAACCTACATAGCTGTTCGGTAATTCTGGATGACGTTTGCTGAGATGGATACCACGTAGGTTATATTCGTTTCTTAGGTAGAAATGGTCATTGACAATAATGCGTTTGTGCCACCTATTATTGAGAAGTGAAAGCAAACGCTCACAATATATCGGTTCCGAGTCTGGTTTATCTAGGTGTAGATAATCCATTCCCTCCTCAAATAAAGCTTCGAGAATCGCATTTTCTTCTACAAAGAATGATGGACATGTAGCTACTATCAGTTTCATGATAATTCTTGCATTATTTAATTATGGCTGATTCGTACTGTCTCGCCTTGAAGTTCTGCATTTAGAATAGTCCCTGCCGGCAATGTCTCTTCAATAACAATATCAGAAATTTCGTCTTCAAGATATTTCTGTATAGCACGTCGTAATGGTCGTGCACCATATTGCTTGTCATACCCCTTGTGAGCTATAAAATGTTTGGCTTCAGGAGTAATTTCAAGTGTCAGTCCCATATCTTTTACTCGTTTGTAGAGACCAAGCAACTCAATGTCAATAATCTTGAGAATATCATCTTCTTGTAACTGTTCAAAGGTGATGATTTCGTCAATTCTATTAATGAATTCAGGGCTGAACTGTTTGTTTAGAGCTTTGGTTATGACCGCCTGACTTATATCCTTTAATGATTTGTCCGAAGCAGAAAAACCGATGCCCGTACCAAAATCCTTCAGTTGTCTTGTCCCGACATTTGAAGTCATAATGATAACAGTATTTCTAAAGTCAACAGTTCGTCCATACGAGTCTGTCAAACGACCGTCGTCCATTACTTGTAGGAGAATATTGAAAACATCCTGATGTGCTTTTTCCATTTCATCAAGCAAGATAATGGAATAAGGTTTGCGCCGAACTTTTTCGGTGAGCATTCCACCTTCTTCATAACCAACATATCCAGGAGGGGCGCCAACGAGTCTGCTGACTGTGAATTTCTCCATATATTCGCTCATGTCAATTCTTATCAGCGAGTCGCTACTGCCGAACATATATTCAGCAAGTTGTTTGGCAAGATATGTTTTTCCAACTCCAGTAGGGCCAAGAAACATGAAAGTACCTATAGGCCTATTAGGGTCTTTGAGTCCGATTCTACTTCGCTGAATGGCACTGACTAGTTTATCAATAGCTTTGTCTTGTGCTATAACTTTATCCTTTAAGGCATGTCGCATACCCTTCAGTCTGATGCCTTCATCTTGTGCCATTTTACTGACAGGTACTCCTGTAATGAGAGATACGGTCTCTGCAACATTATCTGCATTAACTGTTTGTCTGTGTTTGTTTAGTTCTGCCTCCCACCTCTCTCGCATTGAGTCTAACTGAGTTTTCAATTCATTTTCATAATCACGAAATTCAGCAGCTTTTTCGTAGTCTTGTGCCTTGACAGCAGATTCCTTATCAATAATTGCCTTGTTTATCAACTCCTCTTGCTTTTCAATCTCTTTCGGTACTGATATGTTACCGATGTGGACTCTTGAACCTGCTTCGTCCATTGCATCAATGGCTTTGTCTGGGAAGAATCTGTCTGTCATGTATCTATCAGCCAGATTGACACATGCCTTTAGGGCATCGTCAGTATAAATGACATTATGGTGTGCTTCATATTTCTCTTTAATATTTCTGAGAATTTCCAAAGTCTCTTCTTTTGTAGTAGGTTCTACAAGAACTTTTTGGAACCGGCGTTCTAAAGCACCATCCTTTTCGATACTCTTGCGATATTCTTCCAGTGTGGTTGCTCCAATACATTGCAGTTCTCCTCTTGAAAGGGCTGGTTTCATCATATTGGCAGCATCCATTTGTCCTGCTTGATTGCCTGCTCCGATAAGATTGTGAATCTCATCAATGAAGACAATGATTTCAGGATGCGCTTTGAGTTCGTTGATGACAGACTTCATTCTTTCTTCAAACTGCCCACGGTATTTAGTACCTGCAACAATACTTGACATATCAATTGATATGATACGTTTGTTGAATAAGACTCTGGACACTTCACGATTTTCAATTCTGATAGCCAGTCCCTCAACTATTGCACTCTTGCCAACTCCTGGTTCGCCAATCAGAATAGGGTTGTTTTTCTTTCGTCTCGACAATATTTGAGCAATCCTTTCAATCTCTTTCTCTCTACCTACTACGGGATCCAGTTTGCCTTCATGAGCCATTTGTGAGATGTCTGTTCCGAAAGTATCAATAGCAGGTGTGTCAGAATTTCTATTTGTCTTTGTTCCCGTTTGTACCTTCGCCCCCTTGCTGGATGCTGACGAAGGAGGTGCATCATCTTCTTCGTCATCTTCATCATCGTCAAAATCAACTTCTGAGTTTATTGTTTTGGGGGTGATATTTGATTCTGTCAGTGCGCATAGTACTTTGTCGTAACTAATCTCGTATTGACTTAAAAAATTAGTTATCGCTGATGTTAAATCAGTTGACGTTAAATCAGTTTTAGTTTTAGTTAAATTAATTGACTTATGTTTTAAAAATCCCAATAGCACATGTTCCACATCAACCTCCTTACTATTCATAACCTTTGCTTCCAACATACCTAGTCGGAGTATGTCGGAAGTAGAGTCGTCAACGATTATTTCATCTTCAAATGGCAAGGATGCAGGGAACTGGCTGTTCGTTAGCCTTGTCTGGGATGCTTCATTCTTGCATTCTTGTTCCAGTTGATTTTGCAGACTATTGCAATCAACCATAAATTTAGTACGCAAGATGTCCGTAGCCTTGTTGCTGCCATCTTTTAGAATCCCAAGCATCAAGTGTTCGGGCTCTATCATTTTATTGTGCAGCCTGTCTGCCTCATCCTTACTATATGTCAGAATTCTTTTTACTTTCTCCGAAAATGGTATTTGCATCATTTAATACGCTTTTGCAATCAGTACTTTGCAGGTCGCAGGTTTGCCTGTTACCATATCAACACCAGGGTTTGTCTGGTCTATTCCGAAAGGTACGCAACGTATAGTAGCTTGGGTGTCTTCTTTAATCTTTGTTTCAGTCTCAGCTGTACCGTCCCAAGGACAAAGGAAGAATCCTCCGTTTTGAATCTTTTGTTTGAACTCTTCGTAGTCGTTGCACTCGTAGATATGTTCATCGCGGAAAGTTACCGCTTTCTTGAATATATTATCCTGAATGTCGTTCAAGAGTTTTTCTACATAGTCTTCAATACCGTCTATGTTGCGAGTCTCTTTTTCAAGGGTGTCGCGACGCATCACTTCAACAGTTCCGTTTTCAAGGTCTCTTGCTCCGATGACCAGGCGTACAGGAATACCCTTCAGTTCATAGTCGGCAAATTTGAATCCAGGACGTTTTTGGTCGTCGTTGTCATATTTTACAGTAATACCCTTTGATTTCAAAGTGTCGCAAATAGTTGCAACTTTATTATTTATAGCCTCGAGTTGTTCGTCTGTCTTCCATATAGGAACAATCACAACCTGTATTGGAGCAAGTCGTGGAGGGAGAACCAATCCGTTGTCGTCTGAATGGGTCATGATGAGAGCCCCCATCAATCTGGTACTTACACCCCAACTTGTTGCCCATGCATACTCTTGTTCTTGATTCTTGTTAAGGAATGATACGTCAAAGGCCTTTCCGAAGTTCTGTCCTAAGAAGTGGCTCGTACCACTTTGTAAAGCCTTCCCGTCTTGCGTCATAGCCTCGATGGTGTATGTATCAAGAGCACCAGCAAACCGTTCCGTTTCGCTTTTTACTCCTTGTACTACTGGTACAGCCATCACTCCTTCTACAAAGTCGGCATATACCTTCAACATCATTTTCGCACGCTCCTCCGCCTCTTCACGGGTGGCATGAGCCGTATGTCCTTCTTGCCAAAGAAATTCACTGGTACGCAAGAACAATCGGGTGCGCATCTCCCATCTCATTACGTTGCACCATTGATTACACAAAATAGGAAGGTCGCGATATGATTTTATCCAATTTTTGTATGTGTTCCAAATAATCGTTTCAGAAGTAGGACGTAAGATGAGTTCTTCGTCTAATTTTGCCTCAGGGTCAACCACTACTCCGTCGTGAGTGTCATTTGTCTTCAGACGATAATGAGTCACCACTGCACACTCTTTGGCAAACCCCTCCACGTGTTCTGCTTCTTTGCTGAGAAATGATTTAGGAATAAGCAGAGGGAAGTATGCATTTTGCACACCTGTCTCTTTAAATTTTTTATCCAATATACTCTGAATCTTTTCCCATATAGCATATCCGTACGGACGAATACACATACATCCTCTTACATCGGCTTGTTCTGCCAATTCAGCCTTGACAACCAATTCGTTATACCATTGAGAATAATTCTCACTACGCTTTGTCAGTCCTTTTAATTCTATAGCCACAGCTTCTAAAAGTTTAAAAATTTTACTAATACAAATAGAGTGTTCTGTCAAACACACCGCAAAGGTAAGAAAAAAAATTAATATGCGAAATTTTTTTCGTACCTCCAGTACCTGCATTTTCGTTCGCACCATAGCCCTTTTTCAATGAACAAGTTTCAAACAGACACCTTATATAATTTTAGTTGACGTTGTTGCTAAAAATAGTTGTCGTTGACGTTGTCGTTATCGTTTTTTTTCGTACCTTTGCAAAAAATATGCGATTTACAAATGTGTTTATGTGATACAATACCCACAGGTTTGCTTATGGAAAATCATAACAAACAACGTA
>JAGHSE010000196.1 GCA_018066015.1 Candidatus Colivivens equi | reverse complement strand
TCTTTGTCTTGTATGACACTTTTACCGAAACTGTCTTAGAAGTATTGCCAAAAGCGTTATAATCTAAACTTGGTGGAGTCTGTGGCATTGCCTTGATTGACTTTATGTCGTCACAGTTACCGAAGCACCTTTCAGGAATACTTGTCACATTCGGTCCTATTGTCAGGCTGAAAGCTTGTTCTGTGTTTAGATTATAGAAAGGTGCATTATAGTACTCGGAGTTTTCATCGTATTCCAGATTACCTCCGAGATACACCGACTGCAATTTTTTCAGGTATGAGAACGAGCCGTTCTGAGATGTCTTTTCTTCCTGTCCTGCACCGAGGCAAATTAGCGTCGTACCGTCTGCTATAGTCAGGGACTCAATATTTGTGGCATTATAAACTGCGTTAAACTCAAGAAGTTTTACGGACTTGGAAATCTGAAGGTCTCTCACACTTGAAGTCAATGCACCACTACCGATGACAATCTTCGAGCAACCACCCAATGACTCAGGGATAATCATTTGAGTACCACTGAAAGATGTTATTACTGCTACATCTCCCAGATTGTATGAATCATACACATCATAATAATAGTAGGAATAATTGCTGTACCGGGTATATCTTATGCCGTTATACATACCATTGTCTCCTACGCTACCACTTCTTCCTGCCAACATCTGCCCACATACCATAAGTAGCAGGACAGACAATATTAATAAACGTTTTCCCAAAGGTGATTCCTTCATATTTTAAATCTCTTATTGATTAATATTCTATTTTCTAAGTTGCAAAGTTACCATGCAGAATCTCTGCCACCAAATTCTTTATGCGAACTGACGTTTTTTACATGGAATTTTGATACAATTGATCTTTGCCTACAGGACACAACGCATCCTTCAGATACCTTCGTATGGCACCTGGGCTGGTTGTATGTAAGTATGCTAAATGGATTACCTGTTGCGCAATACCCCCCCTAAATCGTTGAGTATTAGGAGGTTTTGTGAGAATGTTGCCAAGTGCTGATTCTCTCGGCAAGAAACATCAGGTATTAAACGGCATTTCATGCGAGCAAAGGTACTCATTTTTTGAGAATTTAAAGAATCTTTTGTCAAAAACTTGCTCATTTCTTGGCTAATTTTTATAGGGGTGTTTTATTAATTACATTTAGGTGATTATGACTTTGTCTTCCTCCTTTGCACCTCGGCAATGCCAAGCAAGCTTGCAATTGCTCTCGGTTTGTCGTCGGTTGAGGTTTGTCTTCCTCCTTTGCACCTCGGCCCGATGCCTAGCAAGATAATAAAAAAGGGCTGACACTTCAATGTGAAGTACCAGCCCTTCCAGTTTATAACTTCAAAAAAGTTTTATCGGACAGTAATAATTCGTATCAGGGTTCAACGCCCTATTCACTCAAGTGGTAGATACCAGTTGGCTTGATTGGAGAGGTGCTCAAAGAATTTTTGATCAAAGACTCCATTGCGACGTGCTATTTTATCAGCTAGGTATGTAGCTGTACCTTTGTGGAAGGAGATACGAATAAGATCGTAGAAACGGCTTCCTTCACCGGCTGTCTCGAGTGCTAATTCGTCGGCTATGAGATTTTCAACATATTCTATGCTGTCGGCTTTGCTGGCACAACCATTGATGGCATAGAGTGTGTCGGCATCGCATCTGCCACATCCGCGGGCGTGAATTCCTATTGTGTTGTTGCGAGTGAAGTTGTTTTTATTGAATCGGACGATTTCACCTGCCTGATGATATTCTAGTGAGTCAAGGTAGTGTGCATTGTCATCACATAGTCCGTATTTAAGTACTGCAAATGCACATGCTGGATAACCACATCGGTTAATGGCTTCTGCATAGCGTAGATAAATAGGGGTGATACGATATAGAGGTACTCTGTCGGCTTTGATTTTCTTCATGCTTTGACGATATGCATTTTGTGTGGTAGATGAGGTGCCTTGGAATGTCAGCTGATAGTTGCGTGAAAGGCGGAGGTCGCCTCTCAGGCTTTCATCGTCATATACTATATCTTCAGATGGATGGATGGTGTCGGGCAATTGGGTGTCGGCATTGATGTAAATGAGGGTATAAAGTTGACGGCTAGATAATTGGTCGTAGGCTTTAGAACGGGTGGCTTGATAGAAATAGTTGTTGTCGGATGTAGAGGTGAATATGTCGTCGAGTTTTGTCATGAGTCCCTCATGTTTGCTGGATGCCATTGGTATGTATGTGAGGACTTCATTGGTGCCTGTAGCCTGGGATGTGTAGTTGTCGTTGATGTGCTGAAACTGCACGTCTGCCCATTCGACTTTGTAATTGCCTACAGGATGTGGAGAATTAAGGTCGTTGAGATAGTCATGATAATATTTTGCTGCTTCTGGATATTTGCCTGACCAAAGGCAAAGGTCGCCTAGGAGAATGCGAATTGGTATGTAGAGGTTGCGTGAACTGAATGAGCCAATTGCTCCGTAGTTGGGATATGGGGTGTTGATATATGGACTGAGGTCCTTGATAAAATATTCGCATATCTGCTGGATGGTGTATGGCTCATAATATTGTGGGTTGGCATCTTTCTCAACCAGGATTGGCTTGGTCACAAATGGAACAGTACCATAGTTGATGGCAAGTTGCAGGTAGGTCCAAGCGCGGAATGCCTTGATTGCTGCATATTCCTTTACAAATATTGAATCACCTCGTTTCTTAAGTGAGAGGTCGGCCTTAGCGATGAAATAGTTGCAGTTTTGGATTATTGCATAATAATCACGTGCATTGTTGTATTTATTACTTGCATTGGCTGTAAAGTCTGCAATAGACTTTAGATCGCTTGATGCTTGTGGGGTAACAGATGCTATGTCACTACGTACTTCGCCTAACAAAACGGTACGATCGGCTATAATCTGCATCTACTCAATTATTCCCATGAGTGAATATATGGTGTCGTTTGCGGAATCAAGTTGGTTGTCTTCCTGAAATTCTACTAAGTCGGATTCAACATCTACGCATGATACAACTACACTTTGTAAGAACAATATACAAATAATAGCATTAATGTATTGCAAAGCACTATGTGCGAACTTATTATTAATATTTTTCATATCTATGTCCTTTCTTTTTTACAAGTTAATCTTTACACCAAGAGCAAAGTTAGTGCCTTGACCAAGGAGTCCACGATCAATGCCCATTCCTATTATACTATTGAATGCACTGAATTCAGGATCACCTCCGAGGTATTTAGTAATGGCAAACAGGTTGTTAGCAGCTCCCCAAATGGTAATGCCTTGTAGGTAGGTGTTTGTGATAGGTATGTCGTATGAAAGACTGAGAGTCTTAAACTTCAAATAACTGCCATCTTCAATCCAACGGTCGGAGAAGCGGCTATTACCCATTGCGTCAAGATAACTAGCTCGAGGAATGTCTGTCAGTTGTCCTTCATGAGTCCAGCGACGTGACATTGCTATGGTTTGATTGTAGAAATAAGAACCACTTTCAAGTATGCTACGCTGATAGTTGTATATATCATTTCCAAGAGAATAGTTGAAGAGTAATGATAGAGTAAAGCGTTTCCAAGAAAGGGTAGTGGAGATATTGCCATAGAGGTCAGGGTTAGGATCACCAATAACTTGCATATCTTGTTCGTTGATGATGTTATTGCCGTCTGAATCTACAAATTTCATATCACCTGCTTCAAAATAGACTTTATCACCCGTTTCTGACAATATATATTTACCAGCCTGTTTTGCTTCATCGTTTGTAGAAAATACACCATTAGTACGATAACCAAAGAATAGATTTGCAGGTTTACCAACTTCAGTAAGTATGGTAGCACCATAGAGTGGGGTGGTCATACTTTGAGTATCATTAGGAAGTCGTTTTACCTCGTTCTTATAATGGCCAGCACTGAGTGTGATGTCCCATTTCCAATCCTTCAGAGAGAGAACTTTCCAGTTTGCTGAAACATCAAAACCTTGATTTTGAAGACGTCCATCATTCTTCCAGTTTGTATAAAGACCAGAGAGATAAGAGAGGTCGTTGAGGCGTAAGAGATTGCGAGTATTTGCAAAGAAATAATTGAATCCTACGAACAAACGGTTTTTGAATGCTGCTAATTGAGCACCGAGTGTAAAACGGTCAGTAGTTTCCCACTGTAACTTAGTGTTTCCAATATTCCCAATTGTAAGAGTTCCAATATTATTAAATAATTTACCAGCTACGAAATAAGTACGGTTAGCGATAGGGTTGACATTGTCGTTGCCTGAAGAATCAAATCCAGCATTGAGTTTGAGATAGTCAATACCCTTGATATTAAACCAATCTTCGTTAGACATAACCCATGCAAGTTCGAGTGATGTGAAGAGTCCCCATGCGTAATTACCGATTTTTATGCCATCAGCAGCATCTCGTCCGAATTTAGAAGAACCATTAAGGCTTAATCCTGCAAAGAGATAGTAGCGTTCACGATAATTATAATCGCTTGTGAGATAGTAGTTCATGTTGATTGACTTGTCTTCAGTTCCGTCAATAGACTTGTAGAGAAGTGAAGATGACATATTAGGAGTCTTGTCGTTACCTGAATTGTAACCTATCTGAGTGTTGAGCTTGTAGTTGTTATTGATGTAACGGAATCCACCACGGACATTGAGTTTATTAGCATTTCTACGATGGTCATAATTAAAATATGTGTCGCTCATAATACCGATGTAACGTCCAGAGAGAGCACTGACTTGGTTTTCTACAACACCAGCATTTTCAACTTCATAATGAGGAACACCATTGCGTGGAAGGTAATAATTTTCATCTGTGTTGACAATTTGGAAAGAGAAATGTTCTGCAATTGACCAATTCTTGTTAATGTCCCACTTAGGGGTAACTGCAATATTGATGATACGATTTCCAAAATAGTTTTTATTGTCACCTTCACCATTGTCTAAGATACTTACAGGATTTGCAAGACTTGTTCTCCAGCTTTCTTTTGAGAGTACATCAGACAAATAGTCATCGGCACCTGCAAGGAAGTGAGTGACTTCACCATTGGTGTCGTAAGCATAAGGACTGAGGAATGGAGACTTGATGAGGCTCAAGAAACCAGGAGCCGAAACAACACCATAACGAGCATTGTTACTAGCAAGATTTGCCGATGCACCATCGTCACGCATGTCGCGTGTGACATCACTATATGATGCATCAAATCGAATGTTGATTTTTTTGCTAAGAACGATATCTGAATTGAGTCGAAGATTGAAACGGTCAAAATCATTATCCTTGATAGTCGCATCAGCCTTAGAATAACCTACAGAGAGATTGTAGTTGGCTACATCATCACCACCTTGTACGTTGATACTATAGTTTTGTGTGAATGCCTCATCATAGACTTGTTTTGACCAATCAGTATGATTATGGTACTGATTGTAATAATAATATTTAGGATCAGTTTGGAGGAACTTGAAGGAGTTCTTTTTTGTTCCTGTTGTACCTATGAGCTCAGACGCATATATACGGAAATCATTGGCATTCATCATTTCTGGTGTATTCGGTGTGAGTTCATAAGTACCACCTATACTGACGTCAATCTTAGTCGCCATGCTCTTGTTGCGTTTGGTTTCAATAATCAGCACACCATTTGCACCTTGAGAACCATAAATTGCAGTTCCGTTCTTGAGTACACTGATTTTCTCAATATCTTCAACCATAATATTGGCGAGGATATTGTTGAAGAATCCGTCATGAAGTGAATTTTGGTCGTATTGCATGTGTTGAATGACACCGTCAATAACTACTAAAGGTTGGGCATTAGCATTGAGAGAATTGAGTCCATTCATGAGAATCATATTTCCTACACCAGGTGTTCCACTACGCATACGTGAATATAAATCACTTCCAAGAGATTGCTGAATTTGATTGTCAATACTGATATCGTTATTGTTGTAAGTGACTTTTGCAGTTTTCTTGCTTACTGCAGAAGTAGTGGCTGAATATATTTCCTGAAATTTATCAGAATACATTGATACAGTAGGTTGCACACCATTACGTATTGGTTGTTGGATAAGGTTATAACCTTCTGCAGAGAATGTGAGAGAAGTGGCATATTTAGGAACTTTGATGGTATATTCGCCTTCTTCATTAGTCATGGCTGTATAACGGCGATCATTAAATGTAACCACCTTGATACCAGATGCGGGAGATTTGGTAGCAGCATCAATGACTTTACCTTTAATTTCGCGTAATTCTGCATTTTCTTCCTGAGCGAAAGCTTTGCTTGTGAAGAATGAGGTGCAGAGTATAAAAAGGATTATATTGATAGTTTTCATAGTTCGTTCTCCTTTCCTTCTGATACAGGTTTTAAGTAAATACAATCTAAGTACATTTCTCTAGAATAGTCCTTAGTTTGACGGCTTTGGATACTGCACTTGATTTGAAGACTAACAGTTACGTTTTGTTGTCCATAGTTACAAGTAGGCAGGGCAAAACGTCCGATTTTGACTGTGTCAATTGTTTCTCCATTGTTGGTCAGTTCTTCGTCAAAATTGACACTAGACTTATTCCCATCTTTGTCAACATAGTTAAGAACGGCAGTGAATTTATTTGGCTTAAAGTCACGTGAGTATGGATTAGAAACGGTCTTTGGAAGTAATACCAAACAGATGTCGTAAGTCCCGGCAAGAGTATTTGCTACTTCAAATGTAGCAGTCCAGTTGGCATTGTTACGCGGAACAATATCAAGATATCCGTCATTAGAAATTTTGCTATCATACACTGTTCTGTAGTTGAAGGTACATTCATTATTCTGAATGATGTTAGCTTCTCTTTCTCCCTCTACTTTTACAGGACGGAAATAAAGTTGCTCTTTTGTGAAAGGCCACGACTTAAGATACATAATTGAACCATTACTACATTCAAGTTCTTTTTCTATGTTGTCAGGGTCAAGTATTCCACCTTTGTCAAGGGGACGGTAGAATACATTGTATTCAGGAGTAAACTTTGAGTAGTTTGTAGATTTGATTGAATCTGCAATAGATACTTGTTCATTTAGATTGAAGAACAAGTCTTGCATGAGAAGCAAGTTTTTCCAATAATTACTGATAGAATCAGCAACTTCTCCTGTACCATAGAAGAAATACGGCTTAGCTTCGTCCAAAACATCATCCCAAGTGTCAGATGAAGGGAGTAGAGCCAAATAAGTACTATCTTCGGAATTGATTTTACCAAACATGCGGAAGAGGTTGTTTTCAGTGATTAGTACTGAGTCGCTATACACTTTCTTGCCATCCTCAATACCACGTTGTATGCTGGCTTCCTCATCGAGTTTGAATCGCTCGTATGTCTTGAGAAAAGAACCGATATGACTTGCTTCGGATAAAGATGTGAGTCCTTCATATACGTTATAAGTATAAGGGACGATACTACTTGAGATGTTCAATAAACCATTATTAGCAGGAATATCAATTGACGCAAGTGACGGAATGTCCTTAACGTATAAGTATTTATTGTTAAACAGATTGATATGGTTCATTGGGTCTTGTTGCCATGAAGCATTATTAGACCTAATAAGAGTGTGTGCAATATGATTACCAGAGAAGTGTTGTCCGACAATGGAATCGCCTTTAGTTGTGCGGCATTGCTTGAGCAGATCTTCAACATCAAAAGTACCATTAGTAGGTGCCCAAACAGTCAAACTCTGATCGTCATTAAGTAAATCCGCATAAGTAATCTCAGTGCGGTGGTTATTATTATAAAGGTGTGTGTTTTGTAGCACCTTAAGGAAATCAGACAAGTTCTCATTTTCCTCAATCATCTGTAACAACGACTTGTTTTCTGCATTAGAGAGACCTTGATAATGGTCGTCCCAAGTATCAGAACAAGACGTCAAGAGAGCGAAAAAGGAAAAGATAACAATAGCCCGAAAATCGTAATTGTGTTGATATATCTTTTTCATATTAAATAGTAATTTCATCATTAATGAGTATCTTCAGCAGTAAGTCCCGCATATACACTCTTTGGACAGAGTTCAATGTAGTTGATAGGCAATTCTGCCTCTGAATTTTCAATAACCAAACGAATGCGCAACCAGTATTCTTTATCTGGCGACATGGTTTGTGTACAAAGTACTTTACGAAGTTTTCCGTTATTGTCACGAAGATTATTAGAACCTCCCTGAAGCCATGTATCCATTTCCTTCATCCATCCACGATTATGCATAGCTTTGTCAACGGCACGATCTGCGTCTTCGTCACCAGTGTCTTCAATCCAACCAATTGAAGGATCTGCGCCCCAAATGCGGAAATCAATAGGTAATCCCATTGGTTGCATATTATGTTTTTCTCCAAAGAAAACCTGAACGGCTCCACGGTATTCACTGATACCTACAGCAAATCGTATTTCGTAAGTATTCTCAGGAACAGGAGGCAACTTGAAACTAATATCAAACTGACCAGTGAGGTCAACTGCATCTGAATATGTAGCCATCCATACGCCTCGTTCTCGAAGCATGAGCCGAGGAGATTGTCCATGGAAATCCCAACCTTCAACCTGCTTGAAACCTGTAGCATTGTCAGTAATACCACGTGCTCCGCAGTTCATGAATTCAGGTGAAAGAGTGATAGCGTTGATACGGATACGGTCATTGAATACTACATCACGCGTTCTGACATCATATACGAGAATGTTATCAATGTAATGAATGATTCCATTAAGGGCTTGTTGTTCTACATTACCTATTTCTGAAGGTGAAAAGACTTTTACACCAGGCACAGTTGCACGTGTACCTACACCTTTTCTATTAATAAAGAGTCCGGCAGAAGGACTGCTCATCTTCAAGATAGTTCCAGGCATGAGAGTCGTGTACCAGTCTGTACAGTCAATCTTGCTTGAAACTGCACAAGTGGTTTTATAATCAATACCTGATTCACTGACAGTCCAATCATTGTAACTACCATAATATGGAAGTAAGTGATATGCAATAAATCTGTTCAAAGGATTTTTTCTGTCCTTAAAATCATTGTCGTGCGAACCTGCATCATTTGGATAGACTAAGTCATAAACTTGCTTAGCATAAGCGAATAGATCGTCAATGTTCATGATACCATTTGCGTGGTAAATACTATCAGTTTCAATAAATGCAGAATAGCGTTTCATACGCTTGCCTATGTATTTACAGAAGTGTCCAGTTTCTCCTACACGAGAATAGGTGAAACCTTTGTTGACTGAGTCAGTACCACAATGGTAATTCTCGTCAATATATTCATACAAACTATCTTTTAGTCCTGTCAGAGCCAATGCCTCGGCAAACAAAGTTATTTGAGGATTGTCAGCAATCAGGTCTGGCAGATATTGACTACTTGGTTGAATGATATGATCAATGGTGTGAACCACTCCATTTTCTACTGAGTCATCACGAACCACAATGCGTGAAAGTTTGTTGACGTAGTATGCGATATTGCCATCATTGACAGAATCGTTGTCGCATGAGAATGTGAGGTAACGGTCATTCATGTTCGCCATAGGGAAATTTCCGTCACTGAGGTCTGTAGTGAAGAAAGCCTTTTTGATAATGTGATTCCAGGCAATGGTGTCACAATCTTCATCAGACAATTCTGTAACAGACGAAACGCCTTTGACATTTTTAAGGTAGTCTTCTACTGCACTGTTTGTAGGTGCAAAACATGTATAAGTACCATAAGTTGCCATCATTCCCATCAGTTTTGATTTGTTGAGAATGTATATAAAATCGCTGTATGTCTCTTCTCTGTTTTGTAGATAATCGCTAATCATTTCTTTTGTGAAAGTGTAGTAATTTTCACGATCAGGTTTGTCAGAACAAGATGACATGAAACTCAATGACACCAGCACTGAGAATGTAATAGCTATAATATATTTTGTTTTCATATGCAAAGCCTTTCTTTTAGATTTCAAAATCATCTTTTTTGTTGTATGCTTCATTTTGTTTGAGCAATTTGTTTGATTTCAACTCTTGTTCGCTATAAGGCCAGAACAGAGCATCCTGAGCAGCAAGACGAATACGAATAGCAGCACCATTTTCTTCAAATTTTGGAATAACAGCCTCTATCATTCTTGCATTATCTTTTTCTCTCAGACTCAGACGTACCAAATCATACCAACGTTTTCCTTCAAACATAAATTCACGTTGGCGTTCGCCCAATACCAAATCTTCCATTGTCAACTTAGAAGTTGAATAATCACTGAAAACAAGTGTGTCAACAGTTGCAGTGCGCTTGTTGTTGGCACGTTTCCATATAGCAGACACACATGCGAATGCTTTTCTATATAGTGCAGTCTGTTCTTCTGATATTCCTTCTTCTGCTACGTTGCCTGCAAGTTCTACTTCCGCTTCAGCCTTCATTAGCATAACATCGGAAAGGCGATAAATAATCCAGTTTGCATCACTGTTTGAACGCGTCTCTTTCGTAACAGTAGGGAGGGCGCCAGTAGTGGTTGAAGACTTGAAACTGACATTTTGATTGACATATTTCTTGATAAGAATTTTAGAAGAAGATTCTTCCAAGTTTTCTAGATAACGGCAGTCAGTCTTCCTAAAGTATTTATTCTGTCCTGATGATACTTCTTCATACAGGAATACAGGCGCAGATATAGTTCCGTTAGGATTGCTTGCACTTCCGTACATATTAGAAACAGAACTGTTGGAGCCCGACTTGTCTCTTTCAAATGAGAGTTCAAATATACTTTCGAATGAGTTTCCAGTACCGAACAATTCATTGTAGGTGTTGCCGGCATTAATACTTCCCGAAGGTGACTCTGAGATGAGGGGGAACTGTCCGTAGAGTTCAACAGTCATACCAGTAGGGTCTTTTTCTCTCATTTCTTCATATTGTCTAATTTTCTCGTTAATGACTAAGTCGCAGTAGTTGATGACTTGGTTATAATCACCTTTCCATAAATACATATCGGCAAGTAAAGCATAAGCAGCCCAACGTGTGATGCGACAAGTATTTTCAATACTATTTTCTCCATATGAGCGTACAGCTTTGTCCTTGACGGATTCTACATCGTTGATGATAGTATTGAGCAAGGTCTCAAATGGCGTTGCAGCTACTACGAAATCCTTTGTGTCATCAATTGACGGTTCTGTAATGTATGGAACGTCTCTAAATGTACGGAGAAGATAGAAATAGCAGAGAGAGCGTAGGATAGTTGCTTCTGCTATAGTTGCTTCTAATTCTGAAGGTGTGAAGTTAGGATCCTTCTTTTGAACTTCAGGTGCGTAGTATATTACTGTGTTGCAACGGTTGATACACTGATAAAAACATTCCCATGTAGTATATGTGTTAGTCTCAAGGATGTTTTCCTTTAAGATATCACGTATAGCAATATTGGTACTAGCTCCGTTTGTCATGTTGTCGCTTCGGAGTTCGCCCCATACTATCATTCTGCTGATACAATCACTGTTAGCCAATTGTGCATAACAACTTGTAACAACACTATTAACGTCATCTTCTTCAGTCCAGAAATTCTCCAATACTATTTCGTTCTGTGGGGTAATGGTTAGGAAATCTGAACATGACGTCAACGCAAAACATTGTACGATAACACAGACAACGAATATCAGTTTGCTAAGACTTGCTTTGCAAGCATGAAATATGCCGTTGTAGTGTTGACAAGTTGAGTTATTGTCGTTATATATATTTTTCATATTATCCTCCTATATTAGAATTGAACAGTTAAACCAAGTTGATAAGTGCGAGAACGAGGAGTGCGTGCATTATCAGTAGCCACATTATAACCACCATATCCTACTTCTGGGTCTGAACCGCTATAGCCAGTGATGAAGAAAGGATTATTAACGGTAAAGTCAAGTCGTAACTGACTAAGTCCCCACATCTTAATAATTTTGTTGTCAAATGTGTAGGAAAGTTGTGAATAGTTGAGACGTATGAATGACGCATCTTCCATAAATCTGTCACTACCCAACCAGTTGTAACCATATTGATATAAAGCTCTAGGAATTTCAACTTGGTCACCTTCAACACGCCAACGCCAGTTTACGGCTGCACTTTGGTTGTTGTTGCCATACATATTTTCTGCAAGCATTCTAGCTTTGTTGATGACTTTATTTCCTATACGGAAATTGAATTGATTATTCCAAGACCAACGTCCATAAGTGATGCGGAATCCCCATCCACCTGTAATCTTTGGAAGTGAACTTCCGAGATATACAATATCAAGTTCATTTATCTGACCATCATGGTTAATGTCTTCGTAGATAGCATCACCACCCTTAAATTCGTATAAGTTTGAGTTGTCTTCACTATCATAGCAAAATACTACAGGTATTGTCAGTCCATATTTATCAACGACTACATTGCCCTCTGCATCGCGTGCTACAGGAGCATTTGGTCCGCTGACTCCTGGCACTTCTTCAGGGGTGTACTTACTATACTGATATACACCCTTGTAACGGAATCCATAAATACTACCAAATGGATTATTCAACTGTACACGTGCTAGGTATGAACCATTTTGACGGTCGAAGTCATGATTCATGTTCTTGAGAATAGTCTCGTCAAGTTCGGTAATTTCATTGCGGTTGTTTGCAAACGTAACATTGAAATCAATATTGAATTTGCCTTTTCTCAGCAAACCATTTGTTCTGATATTGAATTCCCATCCGTTATTTCGCATCTTACCATTATTAAGAACTGAGAGTGATGCAAAACCAGAAGAACTTGGAATGTTTTGGTTATATTGCAACAGCTGTCTTGACTGCTGAGTGTAGATATTAACGTCTCCATTCAGCTTGTTGTCAAATAATCCGAAGTCAAAACCAACGTTCCATGTCTCCTTTTCTTCCCATTGAAGAGTGTTAAGACGGATGTTACTTTGATATATTGAACTATTGCCATTATATGCCGTACCATTTGCATAACGTGAGAAGTAGAGATATTCGCTACCTGGAGGTGTTCCTGCAATACCCCAACCTGGACGAACTGAGAGCATGCTGAGCCATGATAACTTTTGCATCCAAGGTTCGTCTGATGCGTTCCATCTTAATGAGAGTGCAGGGAAGTTACCCCAACGGTTGCTGTCTCCGAATTTAGTACTACCATCTCTACGTAATGTAAAGTCGGCAATATATTTGCCTTTGTATGCGTAGTGAGCTGAGAAGGTGAGATATACACTTCTCCATTGTCCAGTAGATGTACTTACACCACTTACTATACCATTCGAAGCTCCCGATTTGATTGTACCTGAAGGTAGTCCGTATATAGTGTTGTTTTGTCCCTTACTGCTTCCATCTGTGAGTTGGAATCGTCCAAGTGCCATAAAACTATGGTCTGTATTATTAAAATGAGGGATGAATGTGAGTGTGTGTGTAGTTGTGATTGCAGTACTCTTGTGTGAGTCATTTGTCACCTTGTTGTTATTTTGACTAGTCCATCCAGCTGTAACAAGACTGCTTGGATAATATGAGTCATTATATTTATTGAAGATATTGAAGAGTACCTTCCCTTCATACTTCAGTTGAGTCTCATCATCCTGAGTTCCTAGTAAGTTATATACTATCTGGAATTCTGGCTGAATCTGATATGTTGACTCCTCACTAATCGCTTCATGTGCAAGCGCTACTGGGTTGACCATGTTATATTGGTCATTCAATTCTGCGCTGTAGTCATTCAACATATGATAAAAATAAGGTGTATCATTTCCGTCTGCGTCCTGTTCATAAACAGAAAGGTTTGGCATTTTCTGATATGCAATACCTAGCAGGTCTGAATAGTTTCGTTGATTGTCGGTATATGTCATGTTGAAGTTTGTGACAATCTTGATACGGTCACTGACGAAATAGTCAAGAGCAACACGAGTGGTGAATCGGTCTAGAACTTGTTTGATAATGCTACCCGTCTGATGGTCATAACCAGCACTGATACGGAAATTGGCTTTTTCTCCACCACCGCTTATACTGAGATTATGCTTTTGTAACAAACCTGTTTGTATAACTTGGTCACGCCAGTCTGTGTTGTTATTATACATTTCATATTCTGACCATGAAGGGTCATAATTAAATTCACGAATGTTTGAGGCAGCATCACTTAATGTAGGATTGAAATACTCTTCCTTCATCAACATTGTGTAGTGGTCACCGTCAAGCATTCTTAAACCCTTAGGTTGTTTGGTCATTGTAGCACGATAAGAATACTGAAGTCTAGTCTTTCCTCTTGCACCACGTTTAGTCTTTATTTCTATTACACCATTTGCACCTTGCGAACCATACAATGCCGTACCTGCTGCGTCCTTCAGTACATTGATTGTTGCAATATCATCAGGGTTGACATTTAATAATTCAGCAAATTGCTCTTGTGTCGCATTATTGTAATCAAATCCGTCTTTGTAGTCACTTTCAAAGATGTTTCCGTCAACTACAATCAGAGGTTCAGAACTTCCGTTGATACTGCTCACACCGCGAAGTCGCATGGTGGTTCCAGCACCAAGGTTACCTGAGTTGGCTACGATATCAAGACCAGCAATTCGTCCCACAAGGGCTTCATCTACACTGGTAAATCCGATTCCTTCAAATTCCTTCATGTCAATACTTTGTGAGGCTACTGACAATTCGCGTTCAGGAATAGGCAAACTCATATTGGATGATGTACGCTTGTTTGCCTTGATAACGACTTGATCAATTTGTTGTGAGTTGTCTTTCATTACAATTTTATAGTATGTCTTATTGATGGCAAGTGTTTGAGTAACACATCCAACGTAACTTACTCTGATTTTGTTCTTTGGACTTACGAGACGGAATGAGAAGTTACCATTGATATCAGTTGTTCCATGTGCAACTATACGATTAGTAGCATCAATTTCTACTACATTGGCTTGCATCAGCGGACCATAAGAATCACTTACATTACCACTTATCATGTCTCCGGCTTTCTGTGCTTTAGCACTCAATGCACAACATCCGATTATTAAGGCGAATAATAATTTTTTCATTTTTTACCTCCTTTCCTTCCCTTTGCGGCAGTTTTGTCTTGCTTATATTGCAGGCAACCATCTATCTGGTGAATTACAGCAAAACTTGACGTATAAAGGTTACTTGCTCTTGTTGCGTCTGCATTATCATACTGATACTCTCTTACCATGATGTTATATAAGCCAGGTGTTTTTACTACATTGCGTGTATTACCTACCTGATCTATTATTTTGATTCCATCATTTGATGAGATGGCTGATAATTTCTGATAAAGCAGATTATCGTCTTCTACCAAGTAAGCAGCTGTCTCGTATTTGGCAGAGTCATTACCCATACCGATATATACTGAGTTATCTTGAATATGATATTTCAAGAATAATTCTATTTCGTTGCTCAGGCTATCCTTTTCTTCATCTGTTTCTGCCATGTCAACTTGTTCCCATGTAGGAAGTTTGTTGGCTGCATGAAGCGCCTCAATAGCACTATTGGTTGGCACATATACTGTGTAGTTGAATGTATTAAACAAACTGATGTTCTCTGTTGCACAACCATGCTGTTCTGTACCAATCACATGCTTTGTTTCAAGGAATGGACTACTTTCAAGCAAATTCCAGAAAGCACTGAATTCTTCGTGTTCCTTCAATACTGTACTTACGGCTTTGTTAGTAGTCATCAATGGTTCTTCGTGCAGAATGAATGTCTTACCATTACCCATGTTGCTGTATATCTCTGATACAGTGACAGGGCGGTTGAGGTCTTCTTGCAAACTACCATATATCTTCATACCGTTAGTACCTGATTTAGCATCAACAACCTTGATTACACCACCACCTTTGGTTTTGTAATAAGTATTGCCGTCTAAAATATCACCTACAATGATGTGATAGTCAAGGATATCTTTCAGGCGACTTCTGATTTGATTATAATCAGCTTCTCCGATTGAGTCAGTGATTTCCCCAGTCTGAATATTGTAGTTCCATATTGATGCCCACACCTTTTCTTGCTCAGTAGGTGCATTTTCCTTAAAGTGGAAACGGAATAATTGTGTGGAAACTTTTCCATAAGAACAAGGGTCAACATAGTTGAGAGCTGCATCATTGTCTGGAATAAAGAGACTGTAGTATGAATTCTGTGAATTAAGATATACCTCAAAACCAAGTTGTTCAATACCCCAATTGAATACACTCATTGTTTCATTTACTAATGCAGGGAAGTGAACACTGATGTAAGCAACAGGACTAAATACCTTGTTAGTGAAATATACAGCACCATTACAAGCCATATACACACTATCAACATCACTTGTTTTAATACCAATAGTATCGTTTGCATCATTCAGCACTGTCTCAAATTTAGAAGGAACTGAGTTGACAAACGAGTTCAGCATGTTTACGTTTAACATCTTGCTGATTACCTTGTCTGGTACATTGTCCCATGTGCCGTATCTGTCTTTCAATACCTTACCAGGTCCGTTGTTCCAGTAATTATCCATTGCAGCATTTGTAGGAACAAGCATTACACCCATGTTTTCTTGAAGTGCAATGTGTGAGTCAAGTACAGATGACTGAGAAAAAAATTGATTCCATCCTGGGTCAAATTTAAGTGTACCATTTACAGGTTCTCCGTCAGGTGTAAGGTCTAATGTCTCGCCTCCATGTGAACGAAGTGAAAAATAACGCTTTTGGTAAATACTATCATATTGTGTACCATAGATACGGTTATACTCAGTTACAACATCACGACTTACAGGGTATGGCGCACAGAAACGCTCAATCAGTCTTGAAAATTCTGAAGTGTTAGGATTCTGATGAATAAGTTGTGCCATGTTTGGAAGTGGAGTCATCACTTCTGCCATCTTATGCACAAATCCATTTGAACACTTGATATTTTGTTCTTCCATAATAATACCATTCACGTTGGCATCACCTGGATTGCGCTTTACATTGTTTTGCAGGAATGTAACGTCTTCATCAGTGATAAGCTTGTTCTTCAGATAAGCCTCGATAAGGTGCACCATTGGAGGAGTACTCATATCTTCAAAACAAGGAATAGTCTTGTTTGTCTTTCTGAATTTCTCCCAGTAAATAGTGTTTGGCATATCCTTTGGAGCAATCAAAGGTACTGAGTCATAAACTGACGAAGATGTTAATCTGCGCATACAGTCACCTTCAGTAGGACCTTCGGAACTACTTAAGTATGCCACCTGACATGAGTTGTTGATCATACTTCCGTACAACAACAATTTCTTTTGAGCAGTTGAAAGTTGTGAATAACTGCTCACACCCCAATAATTCTTGGTGAAAAAACGTTGAAAAGCATCATCGTCCGCTACGAACAATGTCTTACTACCCGTCTTTCCAAGTACATCATCATACCCTAAATCTGTAATAAGGGCATCTGTGTAGGTGTAATTTCCGTTAGAGTGCAGATAATCATAGATGCTGGAGCCCAACCAGTCAGGGTCCTTGTCCATTAAGTCATAGCCGTCGCAAGAAGTAAACACACTTCCTAACATCAGCCATCCACAGCCTAACGCTAATAATAGACTTAGTTTTTTCATAAAATTGTGATTTAACGTTTTAATTGTTTTATTTGTTATTCTGTTTATTTGTTATTCTGTTTATTTGTTATTCTGTTTATTTAGGGGTGTTCTATTAATTACATTTTAGGTGATTTTGAC
>JAGHSE010000144.1 GCA_018066015.1 Candidatus Colivivens equi | reverse complement strand
GCTACTTCGGTGCCAGATACATGGATCACGAGCTGATGACCATGTGGCTGAGCGTGGATCCTATGGCAGACAAGTACCCCGGCATCTCCCCCTATGCTTATTGTGCATGGAATCCGGTGAAGTTAGTGGACCCGGATGGAAATGATTGGTATGAGATTGTAAATGAAGATACCGGAGAGAAAGAAATAAAATGGACTGATTATCATAGTCAAGAAGAAATGGATAATAATAAATTATCGGGAACCTATCTTGGAAAATCCGTAGTCGTATTCAATGGCTATAACGATGAATCATTAGGAACTAAACAAAAAGGAGATACGGGATATGATCCAAAACACACAGATGGGTATATTGACGGAAGTGGGTCAAAGTCTGCAACGGTAACCGTATATGGTCCCCAAAATGATGCTGATATTCAACATTACACCGGTTATACAATGAGTTCCGATCCTGCTTCATTTGGCGTTGTCGCTGATGGTGATTATATTGCTGATAGAGGTAGCCTTGGGCCATATAATTCGCCTTGGCACCTTAATAATATTTCCACAACTAATTTCCCCAAAGACCATATTCCAGCAAGAGGTGGTAATAATCCAAGGCATCCCAAGAGAAATCCCGCATATCTTGATGGAGTATTCATCCATCCATGTAATAAATCGGGGTGGGCAGGCACATTTCAAAATGGTACTAAAGGTGTTTCTGAAGGATGTTTGTTGATTCACGGAAATCAGTGGGCTAGATTCAATGCGCAACTTCAGTCAGTTAATAGTTTTGTTGTAAGAGTTAACCGAAAATGAAAAAAACAATTTCAATTTTACTAGTATCTATTGTTAGTTCTTTCTCGTTTTGTCAAACAGCAATAGACGCTGTTGTATCAAAAAAGAGTTCAATTTGCATTTTTGATTCCATATACAATGGGAGAACAATCGTAAAAGAAATATACAATGACTCAACCGAAGACTATTTTTTGTGTACCATTGATCGAATAGTAGATGATTATGCCTTTATACGAGGTCAATATGCATTTGATTCTTCGGAAGAAATAATTTATGGTTGGATTCCGGTGGATGCCCTTGAGACTTATCCTAGTGATTTTGATACGCTTTGCTTTTATGAAGTTCCAGATTATAATGCTAGTCGTATTAATATAGATTCTCCAGATTGGATTCCTTTGAAAATTAGGAAGATATACAAAGATTGGGTGTTTGTATTATATTGCGATGACTCCCGAGATTGTAAAGGATGGGTAAATATAAAGATGCTATGCGCAAACCCTTATACGGTATGTAATTAATGCAATACTTTATTGTTACAATTCTATTTTCCTTCGATGCAAATATTATGGCCAGAGAAATGAATGATAATGGGCAGAAAATCACATCAATTGTCCATAGACGCCCACACAATGGAGATCTGGCTGTATTCAATAAAGGTAGTCAAAGAGATGATAAGTTTTCAGCATTACTGTTAATGGAATCTCTGGGTGGCGTAGTTGACCATTATGCGTATAAGCCACAAGATGGTTCTTTGGTTCAATATGACAACAAAAGAATTTATGGCAGAATGTCATGGGAATATGTTTTATGTGCATTTGATCAACTAGGCGTAACAAATTACGGTCCTGCACATAATCAACTACAAGGTCATGACAATCACATTCATGCAAATATCAAAAAAAAGTGACAATATGTTTCTCCATTTCCGTTTGAACAAACTTATGATTATATTCTTTTTTCTGCCATTTGCTAATGTGTTTGCGCAAGACGAGATACAATACATTCCGTATGATTCCATCAGTAAAATAGGTTTTATTGACAAAAGCATCGAGGACGCTGAAATTGAATCATACGACATAGTAGTTATTAATAGTCATCTTAAAGACACAACGACACTATGTAGGGATGTACTGTATGTTGATAGCAGCGCAGTTGAACTTATAGGAAGTCAGTTCTATTTTATTTCACATGAAAATTTAATTGTGTATAATATGGAAACTGCCATATGTGATACGATTTTCAGGAATATTGATGGATTAAATATTAATGCATTCTGTTTGATTCCCGAAAATCTTGCCGTTGTTGCATCGGTCAACTACAAGACAGAAGATATTACATTCTCCGTTTTAGATTTAACATTTAATAAAATCCTGTGGAATTGTAATATCAATGAAACAAATGTAGGATTAGAGTACTTGCGAATCACTATGCAAGGAGCAGGTTCGGATTGTATTGATGTTTCAACAAATCAATATGATTACTGTATTTCACTAAGCGAGGAAATCTGTAAAAAAAAGAATTAGCTTGTAACAAAGCACCACCCACGGCAAGAAATCAGTTTCTTGCCGTGGGATTACAAAGAAAAAGAAGACAAAAATGAATAAATATGGATACAAAAAGGGAGCATAGAACCCACGCCGAAGGATCGCCGAGAGGAAATCTATACGACCTCACGTATTCGCCATC
>JAGHSE010000041.1 GCA_018066015.1 Candidatus Colivivens equi | reverse complement strand
CTGCAAAGACTCAGAACACATCTGTGATGTGTCCCTAATTTAGGTAGAGAGCAATACTGCAAACTTGTTTGCAAGGAGTGCTCTGCTAACTAAATTAAAACAGCAAAGATGTCTGAGTCGCCCCTGCGTGAAATATAAGAATCAGTTTGACTCTGCTACCTCTGCGTGAGGTATCAGAAAATACTGAAACTTCAATTACATTATTTTGCAAAGATAGACTATTTATTTTATATTTCAAAAAGATTTTAATGCATTATATTTGAAATAAATGGTAAGTCGATGTGTAAAGTCAAAAAAAATGTGTAAGTTTGCAGATTGAAAGAAGTCTTTTCAGACTTGAAACTTATAATTTGTAATAGAAACAAATGGTTCGAAAATTTGATTTTCTCATTATCGGTTCGGGTGTGGCTGGAATGAGTTATGCACTTAAAGTTGCAAGAGCACACAAGGGTAAAATTGCTATCTTATGTAAAACAACGATAGAGGATGCCAACACCGCAAAGGCTCAAGGTGGAATAGCATCAGTTACAAATCTTTTGGTAGATGATTTTGACAAACACATAGAAGACACGATGATAGCTGGTGACTATATAAGTGACCCAGAAGCAGTAGAACAAGTAGTACGTAATGCACCAGTGCAGATAAGAGAATTAGTAGAATGGGGGGTAAATTTTGACAAGGACGCTCAGGGCAACTATGATCTTCACAAAGAAGGAGGGCATTCAGAATTTAGAATCCTTCACCACGCAGATGATACAGGAGCCGAAATCCAGCGTGGTCTGATAGCAGCAGTGCGTCAGCATCCTGATATTGAAGTGTTAGACCACCACTTTGCTGTAGAAATCATCACCCAGCATCATCTTGGTGTGAGGGTAACACGTCGTACTCCCGACAAGGAATGTTATGGAGCATATGTACTGAATCCTGATACTCAGAAGATAGACACATACCTTGCTCGAGTGACAGTGATAGCAACAGGCGGGACGGGTGCTGTGTATAAGACTACCACAAATCCCGATATAGCAACAGGAGATGGAATAGCAATGGTGTATCGAGCAAAGGGTATTGTGAAAGATATGGAATTTGTACAGTTCCATCCTACAGCACTTTATAATCCCAAAGAAACACACCCAGCATACCTCATCACAGAAGCAATGCGTGGATATGGAGGAATACTGCGTTTGCCAAATGGTGAGGAATTTATGCAGAAATATGATGAACGACTGTCACTTGCCCCTCGCGATATTGTAGCACGAGCTATTGATAAGGAAATGAAAATACATGGTCTGGACCATGTGTGTCTTGACGTAACACATAAAGACCCTGAGGAGACTAAACATCATTTTCCTAACATCTATCAAAAATGTCTCAGTATTGGAATCGATATTACAAAAGAATATATACCAGTAGTACCTTGTGCACATTATATGTGTGGAGGAATCAAGGTAAATCTTAATGCAGAAACGAGTATTCACAGACTCTATGCCATTGGGGAGTGTAGTTGTACAGGTCTTCATGGTGGAAATCGTCTGGCAAGTAATTCTCTCATAGAAGCAGTCGTGTATGCAGATGCAGCAGCAAGGCATTCTGTGGAAATGATAGACAATTATCAATTTAATGAGAAAGTTCCAGAATGGAATGATGAAGGTACGATGTCAAACGAAGAGAAGGTTCTCATAGCCCAAGATATCAATGAGGTAGAACAAATCATGAGTACATACGTTGGAATTGTGAGGAGTGATTTGCGCCTGCACCGAGCATGGGAACGTTTGGACCTTTTGTATGAAGAAACAGAACATCTCTTCAAACGAGTAAAACCAACTAAAGATATCTGTGAACTCCGTAATATGATAAATGTGGGCTACCTCATCACACGTCAGGCATTGGAACGCAAGGAAAGCAGAGGTTTGCATTTCACTATAGATTACGAAAAACATGCACTTGACAAACAGGGAGATTCACATATTCCACAAAGTTTTAAGAATAAATATTAGGCGCAAGAGCGCGCGCCCCCAGCTTCAAGGCTTGCCTTGTAATCATTGACGTTAAGGGGTGTTCTATTAATTACATTTTAGGTGATTTTGAGATTTTTCTTTAGCAGATTGTTGTCCTAAATGAAGGAGCGATGCGGGCATCGTGACTGAATGAAGAACAGCAAGATGCAAAGAAAAAGCAAAAAACATCAAAATAGCAATAACGCCCATAGTTTGTTAATTATTT
>JAGHSE010000021.1 GCA_018066015.1 Candidatus Colivivens equi | reverse complement strand
CATAGTTCGTTAATTATTTATTTTTGCGGGGAATTTTCAACGAACCGAATGCAGAGTCAAACTTGTTTGAACTATGCTGAGGTGAGGCAGAAAATGCGGGAACCGAATTAATAGAACACCCCTATATTTGGCTATTCCAAATTTCCCATGCATACTTCGCTTGCAAGTGTAGCATCTCAAGTCCGTTGACCGTATCAGCTCCTTGTTTTGCTCCGTATTTTAGGAATAAGGTTTCGGTAGGATTATACACACAATCAAAAAGTAGATGATTCTCAGTCAGCAGTTGATATGGGATATCAGGATAGGTGTCATTATCAGGAAACATACCCAGGGGTGTGCAATTTACAATAATAGAAGGATTTTGATTCATCAATCTTGTCCATCCACCTTCTGATGGCAGTATTTTAGATAGTTCATGAAAATCCTCATAAGTGATACATCCAATCTTTTTATGTCTTGATACCAATGTTGTTTTTATATCTCTTTGTGTTAAAGCAAAATCTACAGCTTTTGATACACCACCAGTACCTAAGATAAAAGCATGTTTATGCCATGTGCGTATATGAGGTGCTATTGATTCATCAAATCCCATGACATCGGTATTGAATCCTTTGAGTATTTTAGATATAGGATCTATTTTTACAACATTCACTGCCCCAATTGCCGATGCTTCAGGTGATATATAGTCAAGATAAGGAATAATTTCTTTCTTGTAAGGAATAGTGACATTAAAACCAACTAAATTAGGATGTTCTTCAATTAGATTTTTAATCTCAGTAATTGAAGGCAATTCAAAGTTAAGGTACCTAGCATCAATACCTTCCTCATGAAACTTATTGGTAAACCACTCCTTAGAGAAAGAATGTCCTAAAACTTTTCCTATCAGACCAAATTCTGTCATGTTGGATAATATTTCACTCTAGAATATATAGATTACTAAGCACACTTTTCACCTTTCACTCCAATGTCCTGCGCTGTCTGCTTTACGTCCTGTATATAGATAGCACATTCCGAATTTCAAAGGTGTGTATTTAACATTTATGAAACCGGCATTTCGAAATAGTTGTGCCATGTCCTTTCCTGAAGGTACAACCTTCATTGACTGGTTAAGATATGAAGCTGCCTCTACATCCTTTATACATCTGCGACTGATGATAGGCATAATCAGTTTTTGATATATTTTGAATAACTGTTTCATTGGGAAGTGGTGTGGGTCGCAGAGGTCAATCACAGCAATTACGCCTCCGTGAGCAGTGACCCTATACATCTCGTTCAAACATTGTTGCAGATTTTCAAAATTGCGAAGGGCAAAAGCAGAGATGACAGCATCAAACGAATGGTCCTCAAAACTCATTTTTGCACAATCCTCTTTACGAAAATGTATGTTATCATCAAGTCTGGCTACTTTTGTCTTTTCTTTGCCTATCCGGAGCATTTCTTGAGATATATCAATGCCAATAATTTCGTCTGGATGTAGCCGAACTGATGCAATGAGCGCCAAATCTCCCGTTCCAGTAGCAACATCAAGTATTCTAAGAGGCCATATACCATTTATTTCAAGATAGTCAACGACAAATTGTCTCCATCTGGCATCAACTCCGAGTGACATATTATGGTTCAAACTATCATATTCCGAAGCAATACCATCAAACATTTCCTCAACTTGCTGGCGCTTAGATTTCGTGTTCTTGTATGGTTTTATTTCTTCTATCTTCATAATCTTCGTAGGCATTTACGATTTTTGTTACCAATTTGTGGCGCACTATGTCCTTGTCATTCATGTGAATAAAACTGATACCTTTTACATCATGGAGAATATCCATTGCCTCAAGTAGTCCCGAACGAACATTGCGAGGAAGGTCAATTTGAGTGACGTCACCAGTGATAATCATTTTTGTGTTATTACCCATACGAGTGAGAAACATTTTAATCTGCTGACTCGTCGTGTTTTGGGCTTCGTCTAATATCACCACAGCATCATTAAGTGTCCTACCACGCATGAAGGCAAGAGGAGCTATTTGTATGGTTTGTAAATCTATGTATTCTTGTAGTTTCTGTGCGGGAATCATATCCTGTAAGGCATCATACAGAGGTTGTAAATATGGGTCAATCTTGTCTTTCATATCACCAGGAAGAAAACCTAGTTTTTCCCCAGCCTCTACAGCAGGACGAGACAGAATGATACGTCTCACCTCTTTGTTCTTTAAGGCACGGACAGCAAGAGCAATACTCATGTAAGTCTTTCCTGAGCCAGCAGGACCAACAGCAAACAACATGTCGTTTGTACGGTAATCATCTACAAGGTGTTTCTGGTTTTCACTTCTTGCAATAATAGGTTTGCCTGTCACACTATAGCACACTACGCCAGAGTCTTCTTTGCCTACTTCGTGTCTTTCCTTACCTTTTATTATATTAAGAATCACCTCTTCGCTCAGACTATTGTATTTTGCACAATGGGCTTGCATACGTGAGATATTATCTTCAAAACTACACATTTCCTCTTCGTCACCCAGAACCTTGATGATATTACCCCTTGCCACTATCCTCAGTTTCGGATAGAGAGCCTTTATCATCTGTAGATGTATATTGTTCACGCCATAAAACGTCACAAAGTCAATGTCGTCCAGTGTAATAATTTTTTCAATCATGACTTAAAAATTCTATCTCAATGCAAATATACGAATTTTTTGCAACTAATACCTATAATCCAACGTCTAATATACGACAAAAACAAAGATTTAAACAGATTTTATGAAAAATTATTTAGTATTGACTGCATTTTGCATTTTTTCAAATTTTATGACATGCTTGGCACAAAATGTAGTTGTAAAGGGAATAGTGTTAGACGCCACAAACAACGAACCTCTTGGTTTTGCGTCAGTTGCATTAATTAATTCAGATAGTGTAGTAGTAACAGGATGTATGTCTGACGTTGACGGACATTTTGAGATAAACGCACAGAGGGGTACATATATAATAAAGGTGTCATTCATAGGTTACAAAGAAGTAGTACAAACAAGTCACCTGACAGAAAACACAGTAGATGTAGGTACAATCTCTCTTCATGAAGACGCCACGATGTTGCAAGCAGTAGAAGTGAGAGGCCATCTTCCAAAGACTGTACTCAAGGGTGATGCTGTAGTAACAAATATAGAAGGAACCATTCTTGAACATACAGGAAACGCCAATGATGTCCTGGCAAAAGTACCAGGAATGATTGATAATAACGGAAAACTTGAAGTCATAGGTCGAGGAACACCAGTATATTATATAAATGGACGCAAAATCACTGATGATTCCGAGTTGCGAAATCTCATGTCTGAAGATATCAATTCAGTAGATGTAGTAAGCAATCCAGGTGCACTTTATGGAGGCGACGTGAGATGTATAGTACGCATCAAGACCGTAAAACGCCAAGGAGAAGGATTTAGTTATGCCCTCACCAGCCAGGCTAAGAAATACACCACATGCAGATATTTTGATCCATCATGGACAGTACTTGATATAAATTATCGTACAGGAGGTTGGGATTTCTTTGGAAAATTTGTGTATTGGGCGCAACATAATTTCCAACTCAGTGATGTCTTTGGATCTACATACCTTGTGAATGATGGAGTTCCATTTTCGCATATTCAAGACGGCACCATCAATGCCAAGAATTACCAAGGTGGATTACAATACGTAGGAGGTATAAACTGGCAAATCAACCCCAACCAGTCGTTAGGTATAAAGTTAGACTATGCCAACAATCTCTTTGGCAATGAAAAAATGATAACCGACAATGATGTCATCGTCAACGGAGTTCTTGATGACCACCTCACAGCCCTCAACGATGTTGATAACTCCGACTCATACCAGTTTACTTCCAATATCTATTATGACGGAACATTCAACAAACTGAATATCAATTTCAATGCTGACTTCATGCAAGCAAGCATAACCAACAAGACAGACATCACAGAGGCAAGTTGGCACGAATCTTCCAATTTGTCATCACGAGCCAGTGCTGATGTCAAGATGGGAGCTGCTAAGTTAGTCATTTCATATCCTGTATGGAAAGGTTCACTGCAAGTAGGTTCCGAGGAAACATATTTTGAAGGTTCACAGCAATACAAAATTACAAAAGAGGATATACCGTCAGCTGATAGTCGCGACAGAGAAAACACCATTGCGGCATTTGCACAATATTCACTTCTGTTACCTTTCGGACAATTCGGAGCAGGGCTCCGTTACGAACACGTCAATTTTAGTTATTATGACGACGAAAACTCAGCAAACAACATAAAACGCCGACAAGACGACTGGTTCCCTTCACTCAATTTCTCTACTAAAATCAATCAAGTTGGAATATCTTTGGGCTATACAGGAAAGACACATAGGCCTTCACTCAACAACTACACCAACGAACTTACATACGTAAATCGTTACACCTATCAGACTGGCAATCCGCTGATAAAAAGTTCACAAGAACGCACCGTATCGCTCAATGCAAACTGGAAATGGATAACACTCAGTTCTGCATTTGAAAGTGCAGAAAACTCCATCACTCAATGGGCATCACCATACAACGATAAAGGAATAGTAATACTGCGATCATACAATCTCGATGATACATACAATAATTTCAGTATCTACCTCAATGCCTCACCAACCATAGGTGTATGGAATCCACGATATACAGTAGCATATTCCAAACCACATCTGAGATTGAAAGTGACCGACCAACGAGAACCATCAGGAGAACGCATCATCAAGCGCAATACACCAATGTATATGATTCAGGCAAACAATGCCTTCCAACTAAAACACAATTGGTTGTTTGAAATCAACTACCAATACATCAGTACCATGAGCGAACAAATAGCCAGTATCACCAAAGAAATACACAAAATAGACCTATCCGTTCAGAAATCATTTCTGAAAGACAATGCACTCACCCTAAAATTATCATGGATAGATGTTTTGGCAACGAATGCTGTGCATCATTACGAAGTAGATTACGGAGCATATTTTATTCGTCAAACCAATGATCGTCGCAATCCTGGAATATTCTTAAGAGCATCATATCGCTTCAACAGCGCACAAAGTAAATACAAAGGCACAGGTGCAGGACAATCAGTAAAAGAAAGAATGTAACAACTCTAGGCGCTGATGCTTTCATAACCTAAATCATTCATTAAACCCAAATCGTTCATTAGAGTTATGATGATAACAGCCTTTGTTGTTGAACGACAGATGAAAAAAAGAAGTATTGTCAATGCGTAACCGTCTAATGACCAATTAGGTAAGTAATAAGCGCTATAATGATTTCTCTTACTAAGTCGTCTTCAACCTCACAACAGTTTTAGCAAAAGCAGACGTGTACTCCAGCACAAATTGAAAAGAACCCCTAAGTGGTTATAACGAATCACTTAATTTCGTTATAACCCACACTTGATTATGGTTATAACCACCAATACATTTTGGTTATAACCACTTAGGGGTTCATTAAAATTAGTCTCAGAGTGCACGTCAACTTCGGAAGAAATTGGCATTCATTTTTGTGGTGGTATGCATTCGTTTTTGTAGAATTATGTCTCCGTTTTCAATGGACGATGTTGTCGTTGTCGTTGATGTTGCCGTTTTATTTTATTACTATCGCTCGCTATGCTCCCGCAAGGTACTCACGCTGTGGAGAGGGTCAAAAAGGTAAAGAATTAACGTTTTTAACGATTTTTACAGTGGTTTGCTCTGTACAGATTGCAGAATTGCGTCAAAAAGGGAGAGGTGAGGGTGAGTACATTTGTGGTTAGTTAAATGTGCAAAGTGATGTCTAATTGTCAGTTCTGAGGGGTAAATTCGCGGTTTTTCCTGTAAGTATTATCAAATAAGGTGTTAAATCTGGCGATTTCTTTCAATATTTGAAGAGAAATTAGTATTTTTACATCGCAAAAAGTGTATCTGCCACTTGGATGGGTGATATGCTTAGTTCAAAGTGAGTCAAATTTCATGGATCATGGCAAAGAAGC
>JAGHSE010000069.1 GCA_018066015.1 Candidatus Colivivens equi | reverse complement strand
AGTGATGCGGGCATCATGACTGACTGACAAACAGTAAGATACCGGAACAAAACCAAAAGCGTTGAAAAGAATTATGTCACCCATGTTTGATGAATTTTTATTATTCGGTGAATTTATAGAACCCACCATTTATCATATCACCACGAAAAACAGTTATTTATCACATTTATCGTGCCATCTTATAGATACTAATCATATCGTTCTTTGTCAGTACTTTCAGCCCTCCAATAGTACTAGTACCACCATCACTGCATTTGTCTGCCATCAACTCAATTTCCTCATCAGTTATGTCACGTCCAATCAATTCCTTGATATTTGTAGGCATACCAATACTATGGAAGAACTCTTCCATTGCTCGTATGCCCAATTCTGCCAATTCCTCATCACTGCCCACGTTATTCACCTGCATAACATTCACTGCAAAACGAGCAAATTGCTTCATATTTTCACATCTGCAATATCTTGCCCAACTGCCCCATATAGCGGCCAATCCTGCACCATGGCTTACATCAAATAGACCTGACAACTCATGTTCTAAGCAGTGTGTTGCCCAATCGCCTGTCGTACCACAACCTGTCAAATCATTATGTGCCAAACTTCCTGCCCACATTATCTGAGCCCTGCTATTATAGTCTGTTGGATTCTTCAGTACCTTGTGCGCCTCACTCATAACGGTGCGTAACAATGCCTCTGCGATACTATTTGTAATCTCCATATCATCATCCTTTGAAAAATAGCGTTCAAAGGTATGCATCATCATATCTGTCACGCCACACGATGTCTGCCACGCAGGGAGTGTATAGGTTAATTCCGGATTCATAATAGCAAACTTACAACGGAAATCATCCACACAATAGTCTTTTTTTAACCAACCTTCTTCGTTTGTAATCACCGAACCATCGCTCATTTCACTACCTGCTGCAGGAATCGTAAGTACACATCCTATTGGTAGATATTTCTCTGCACGAGTTTTTTTCAAATACAAATCCCATACATCTCCATCAAAAAATCTACCTGAACTGATAGCCTTGCATGAATCTATCACTGATCCACCTCCTACAGCCAACAAGAAATCTATATTTTCCTTCTTGCATATCTCAATACCTGTACGAACCATTGACAATCGCGGATTTGGAACCACTCCGCCCAATTTTACATATTCTATACCTGCATTCTGTAAACAATTCTCTATTTTATTCAATAGTCCTGATTTTTCAGCACTCTTGCCACCATAATGTAGCAACACTTTATTACCGCCAAAATCCTTGATCAATTCTGCTACGGACAATTCACTGTCTTTACCAAATACAACCTTAGTCGGTGCATAATACTTAAAATTCTTCATAATCCATATTTTTAAGGGGTGTTCTATTAATTACATTTTAGGTGATTTTGACTTTTGTCTTCCTCCTTCGCACCTCGGCAATGCCAAGCAAGCTTGCAATTGCTCTCAGTTTGTCGTCGGTTGAGATTTTTCTTTAGCAGATTGTTGTGCAGGAGCCCTCGCCCGATGCAGCCTGAAAGGCTAATCTGTTCATAGCCCAGGGCAAGCGGAGCGACACCCTGGGTACCGGAACAAAGCCAAAAACATCAAAATAGCAATAACACCCATAGTTCGTTAATTATTTATTTTTTGCGGGGAATTAATAGAACACCCCTT
>JAGHSE010000247.1 GCA_018066015.1 Candidatus Colivivens equi | reverse complement strand
CATTTATCATTAGAATTTTAGCAGTAGCCTTCGCGGTATGTTATTCAGTAGTATTGAACGCACAAACAAACGAGACTCCTAAGGGTCCAGATTTGGAGTATGTATGTGAATTGAGAGTAAAGTGTGGAAATGCCTTTACAGTAGGCAAGACAGCTCATGGTACACGTGTGGTTATACCAATTCTTGGTGGTACATTTGAGGGTCCAAACATGAAGGGCGAAGTGTTGAGTGGAGGAGCCGACTATCAGCTCGTTGATAACGAAAAGGGTCGAAATGAAGTTGAGGCTATATATTGTATTAAGACAGACGACGGAGTATATATCCATGTTCGCAATAATGGTATTATATATACAAAAGGTGGTATGTATTTCCGCTGTGCTCCGAAGTTTGAAGCACCAAGTGACAGCAAATATGATTGGCTGAACAATGCAATATTTGTTTGTGTGCCAGGTTTTGCTCAGGACTGCATAGCACTGAAGGTTTGGAAAGTGAAGTAATATGAAAAAACTGATTCTTCTTGATGCGTATGCTTTGATATTCAGGGCATATTATGCACTGATTAGGGCTCCGAGAATCAACAGCAAGGGTATGAATACCTCTGCTGTGTTTGGGTTTGTAAACTCTCTGGAAGAGGTGTTGAGGAAGGAACAGCCTGATTATATAGGAGTAGCATTTGACCCTCAAGGACCAACATTCCGCCACATAGCTTATCCCCCCTATAAAGCTCAAAGAGAAGAAACTCCGGAGGTGATAAGGCAGTCAGTGCCTTATATCAAGAAGATTCTGAGTGCATACCATATTTCGATACTTGAGATTGAGGGTTATGAGGCAGATGACGTAATCGGAACTCTTTCACATAAGGCATCCGCTGATAAAGACCTTAAGACCTACATGATGACATTGGATAAGGATTATGCTCAGTTAGTTAGGGAGAATGTAATCATGTTTAAGCCTCAGCATGGGAATAATGACTTTGATTGTCTTGGTCCTGCGGAAGTTTGTGAGAAATACGGCCTTGAAAATCCTCTGCAAGTCATTGATATGTTGGGACTGATGGGTGATTCAGCAGATAATATTCCAGGATGTCCGGGTGTAGGTCCAAAGACAGCCATACAACTAATACAGCAATTTGGAAGTATAGAAAATTTGCTTGAGCATACAGACCAACTCAAAGGCGCTGTACGAACGAAAGTAGAGTCAAGCAAAGAACAAATCAAGGTCTCGAAGTGGTTAGCTACAATCAATTTAGATGTCCCTATTGAACTTGACCTTAACGAGTTGGCACTGAAAGCCCCTGACCATGAGGCTCTGTCTGCTCTTTTCACCGAATTGGAGTTCTTTGGAATGTTGAAACAAAGACAAGCCCCCAAAGAAGAGAAGGTAGAAATGAAACCTAAAACACCTTCTTTATTTGACGGACAATTAGACTTGTTTGCTCCTGCATCAACTGACATACAATCTACAACTAATGTTACCCCTAATGTCGCATCAACATTAAAGGAAGAGTCGCGTTTATTAAATGTAAATGATACACTCGTAGGATATGACATAAAGAAATATATCTCAGAACATCCTGATGAGAATATTGACTTGGATACACCTATGTTTGATATAATGCTGGCTCAGTATGTGCTAAATTCATCGCTTCATAATTCGTGGACTCAACCTTCCGAAGAAATCTATGAGAGACTAACACAAGAGATGAAGGAAAAACACGTGTATGGCCTTTTTACAAATATTGAAATGCCTCTCTTGCCTGTATTATTGCGTATGGAACGTAATGGCGCAAGGATTGATACCGATTCTTTGGCTGAGACATCATGTGTCTTTGGAGAGAAAATGTCTAATATCGAAAAAGAAATATACGAAGTGGCAGGAGAAACATTTAATATTTCTTCTCCAAAACAAGTAGGAGAAATTCTATTTGATAAACTGAAAATATGGCAAAAGGCAAAAAAGACTAAAACAGGTCAGTATGTTACATCAGAGGAAGTTCTGCAAAATCTTAGAGGCAAACATCCAATTATTGATAAGATATTGGAATACAGAGGTTACAAGAAATTGTTGTCAACATACATTGATGCCCTGCCAAAACTCATAAATCCCAAAACACAACATATTCACACTACATTTAATCAGGCCATCACTGTGACAGGACGACTGAGTAGTAGTAATCCAAATTTGCAGAACATCCCTATTCGTGACGAAAATGGTAAAGAGGTACGCAAGGCTTTCATCCCAGACGAGGGGTGTCTCTTCTTCTCTGCTGATTATTCTCAGATAGAGTTACGCATTATGGCACATCTCAGTGGAGATGAAAATCTTATTGAAGCATTCCGTGAAGGACATGACATTCATGCAGCTACCGCAGCTAAAATTTTCAAGAAATCAATATTCGATGTTACAACCGATGAGCGTAGAAAGGCCAAAATTGCTAATTTTGGAATTATATATGGTATTAGCACATTTGGATTGGCAGAACGAATGCAGGTTGCACGTTCAGAAGCAAAAGAACTCATTGACGGATATTTCGCAACTTATTCGAAAGTGAAGGAATATATGGATCAGTCAATTAATATAGCGCGCGATAAAGGATACACCGAAACCCTCTTTGGACGTAGATGCTATCTGCCTGATATTAATAGCCATAATTCTGTGGTGAGAGGATATGCGGAACGCAATGCTATCAACGCACCTATTCAGGGTAGTGCCGCCGACATTATCAAGGTGGCAATGATAAATATCGACAAACGAATGCGCCAAAATGGTTTGCGTTCTAAGATGATACTCCAGGTGCATGATGAATTGAATTTCAGTGTCGTTCCTGAAGAAAAAGAGGTTCTCGAACACCTTGTAATTGAGGAAATGCAAAATGCCGTTCAAATGAAAGTACCTTTGATAGCAGATTGTGGTTGGGGAAAGAATTGGCTTGAAGCTCATTAAACATAAAAAAGCAAAATGAAAACTCCAGTAGATAAATCTATTATAGATAATGCCATACAGAGTGTGGGCATCAAGGATTTTGAACATATCACTATATTTGAAATGGCATCTGTGGCTGTTATGTCCGAAAAACAATCGGGGGTAGAATTCATACGCATGGAAATAGGAACCCCCGGACTGCCATCTGCTGAAATTGGAGTAAATGCTCAGATAGCCGCTTTACAGAATGGTGTGGCTCAATATTATGCAGACATCGTTGGTACTCCTGAATTAAAACACGAGACTTCACGATTTATCAAAGCTTTTCTAAATGTTGATGTTTCACCAAAAGGGTGCGTTCCTACTTCAGGTTCTATGCAAGGAGTCTATGCTTCTTTTCTTACATGTATGCAGATGAAGGAAAATGCACATATTCTATTTATTGATCCAGGTTTTCCAGTACAGAAAATGCAATGCGACGTGATGGGATTACCTTATTATTCCTTCGATGTTTACAATTATCGTGGTGCAGAAAAACTAGAGGCAAAACTAGAAGGGTATCTTAAAAATGACGACGTGGTAGCTATTGTGTATAGCAACCCCAACAATCCTACATGGGTATGTCTGACTGAAGAAGAACTACAGACAATAGGGCATCTGGCAGATAAATATGACGTAGTCGTGATAGAAGACTTAGCGTATTTTGCTATGGATTTTCGTTCTGACTTGGGACAACCTTTCCAACCTCCATATCAACCAACTGTGGCACGTTATACCAAAAACTACATTCTACATATCAGTGGTAGCAAGATTTTTAGTTATGCAGGTGAACGAATTGCTATGACGTGCATTTCGGATGCCTTGTATCATCGTGAATATCCATTATTGGAGAAAAAATACAAAATTGGAGAATTGGGCTTTGTGTATGTGCGTAGAGTATTGTATGTACTTACAAGCGGAACAGGAAGCAGTTGTCAGTATGCATTGGCGGCAATGCTGAAAGCTTCTAATGACGGTATGTATGACTTTAGGAATAAAGTTGCAGAATATGGCAGACGTGCCACACTTCTGAAAAAAGTATTCCTGAAGAATGGTTTCAAGATTATCTATGACAAAGATGGCGAAGACTCTTTGGCTGACGGATTTTATTTCACTATAGGGTATGAAGGAATGACTGGAGGTGAATTAGCCAAAAAACTACTCTACTTCGGAGTTAGCACATATCCACTGTTGGAAACTGGTAGCAAACAAAACGGACTGCGTATTTGTACTTCTTTCATTAAAAATCATCATTTTGATTTACTTGATGAACGACTTAAGAACTTTTCTAAGATAAATGA
>JAGHSE010000275.1 GCA_018066015.1 Candidatus Colivivens equi | reverse complement strand
GTCATGAACAATGACGGTACAGTCAACAAGGTTTACTCGCAACGATGGGGAGTGGCAATCGACAAGATGTCCAACGGAGATATGATAACAGTGGAATTGTGTTGCAACAATGAGGATGCATATAACGGAGTTACCGCCAACAAGATACCACAAATTATACTATCCAAGCATACTGCCTCCACAACAACGGTCCTCAAAAGCGAAAAGGTTGAAAAAGACATTAACCTTAATGACGGTGATAATATTCTCTCAGTAAAAGTTAATGGTGAAAACATCACAGTTCTCATTGGACGCAAAAATCCCAAAAAGGTACTGGAAGCCGCAATAGAAAGGAAACTAGCCAACTCACATGTAGGCATCATTGCTGGTCCAGGAACATCACTGAAGGTGAAGCGAACTATGCTCAATTATGAAAAAGACAATCGCATAGTCAAGTATACACGCTGGAATCATAATACTCTTACCGAGTACTTCAAAAAAAGCACCAATCCCATTGAAGGCTATTGGCAATATTTAGATCGCGACACCGAAGATAAATGGATGCGTATGGGAGGTCGATATACTATTGCCATTGTCGAGACCGAAAAGGGTAACTATGAAATCATCTATTGTGATGGAGCTCAAGTCAAGAAAAATGAGTGGAATTTTGGGATGCTTAAAGGGAATATGACACCTACAATATTTGATAATACATTTAATGGAATGTGGATAGATTCAATTTTTGAACCAATTACCGAGGATGTCCAGTTTTCAATAGAAGAGGGAGTAATTCTTACGGTTAAATTCCCCGTATATAAAAGTCAAATTCGGTTTTCAAAAGTCATCAAATAATTAATCTTCCCACATTAAATCACGTATAATACCATCGCTTATCATATAGTGTTCCTCTGGAATAACCAAGTATCCGTTTTGTTCAGTCAGTTCACCTCTTGACAAATACTTCTTTGCTTCTTTAACCAAGTGATTAAGAGCAATATCGCCAAATTCTTTTTTTACTTCTGCAAGACTGACACCCTTAGCCGTTCGCAATGATATCATAATCGTTTCGTCATACTTTTCCCACCATTCAATCTCCTCAATTTCAATAGGCAGGATTCCGTTCTCAATGCTATTTACATAACTCTCGAGTAACGATGGATTATAGCCTCTACACCTGCCGTCATAACTATGAGCCGACGCACCTAATCCTATATATGGAGTACCATCCCAGTAAGCAGAATTATGTTGTGAATGATATCCAGGTAAACCAAAATTAGATATTTCATAATGCTCAAAACCTGCTTCTTTCAACTTAACAGTAAGCATATTGTACATTTCAATACATTGTGCATCACTCACCTCGTGTACTTTCCCGTTTTCTCGCATTCGCCACAAGGCAGTACCAGTTTCATATGACAGATTATAAGCCGAAATATGTTGCACCCCCATTAATATTGCCTTGTTGACCGATGTCTCCCAACTTTCAACAGTTTGACCGGGTATTCCATATATCAAGTCAATGCTAATATTCTCAATACCTGCATTTTTAATCGATTTTACTGCATCAATTGCACCTTGAGAATCATGTCGACGATTTATAAGTTTCAGTTCATCATCAATAAAACTCTGTATACCCATACTAATTCGATTGACTCCCAGCAACTTGAGTATAGCAATATATTCGATTGTTACATCATCAGGATTAACCTCAACAGTAAACTCTTTTACAGATGTCAAATCATATATTTCCTTAAGGCCTTTTACAAGTCTTTCAATCTGCTCCACCGACAATTGCGATGGAGTTCCGCCACCCATATAAATAGTGTGTATTTCTTCATTACATGGACGCAATTTTGCTTCGCAAAGCAACGCGTCTATATATCGATCAATATATGAATGCTTGGTCGATGAAAAGAAGTCACAATAGATGCATCGCTGCTCGCAAAAAGGGATGTGAATATAAATTCCAGCCATAAAAAGGAGTGTTTACTCAAAAATTTCGTTACAAAATTATAAATAAAATACGATTTTTGCCAAATTACTCATTTTTTTCATTATGTTTTATTAAATTTGTAGCAGAAATAGGATTGTGCACTTATTCTACCTGTTTTT